>CANJEU010000017.1 GCA_947473445.1 Fidelibacterota bacterium
AATCGCCGACAGCAGCTTCCCGTCGGGACATACCCAATCCATCTGGACGGCGATGCTGGCGCTGTCATTTCTATTTCCGCCGCTGCGCCCGGTTTTCTTGGTAATCGCCACAACCATTGCCATGAGCCGAATCGTGGTGGGCGCTCATTTCCTCGCCGACGTGGTGACGAGTATCTTCATTGCCTTCGCGACAGTTTTGTTGTGGCGCCGGTGGTTTACCCGCGAGGGAATTGCGCTGGCCTTAATCGACAAGCGTTCCGTTACGGGCGCTTGATCAGGTCCTGGACCATCTTCTCGACGGCCGGACTATCCCAGACCACTTCGCCGGCGACGCGGGCGACTTCCTTCCCGTCCTTGCCAATGACCAGGGTGGTCGGCAGGCCGCCCAGCTTGGCGTCGCGGTAAAAGCCCGTCGCCGGGTCGAGATACAGCGGCAGCTTCCAGCCTTGTTTTTCGGCGAACGGTTTGGCGATCTTCGGACCGTTACGCTCCTGATTGATGGCAAGGACCTGGAAATCCTTGCCGCCGAGCTTGGCATTCAGCCGGTCGAGGGCGGGCATTTCCTTCACGCACGGGGCGCACCAGGTGGCCCAGAAATTCACGATGAGGACCTTGCCGCCGAAGTCCTTGAGGGTCTTGTCGGCGTCCGCGGCATCCTTGAAGACGGTGGCGGGCGCATCGATGGGCTTGGGATGCCAGGTGAAATCCTTCGGTTCGACCGAATCGGCGGCCGCCAGCGCCGTTGTGACAGGCGCGCGGCCCAGGCCGCTTGCAACCACTGCCAGGGCAATGATAATCACCGCCGAAGCCAAGGCCGGCAGCGCGAAACCAAAGCGTTTTACACTCAACATGTCGTCTCCCATGGACGGCGGGCCCGGATCCGGACCGGGCCTAGAAGAGCCAAGGTTAACATATGACGAGCAAAATGTGGGGAGGCCGATTTGGCGCCGGGCCTACGGCGATCATGGAGGAAATCAACACCTCCGTCGGATTTGATCAGCGCCTGGCCAAGCAGGACGTGCGCGGCAGCCGCGCCCATTGCGCGATGCTGGTGGCCCAAGGAATCATCTCGAAAGAAGACGGCGAAGCTATCCAGGGCGGCCTGACCCGCATCGAGAAGGATATTTCGGCCGGGGCCTTCGTCTTCAAGCGCAGCCTTGAAGACGTTCACATGAACATCGAAAGCCGTCTGGCCGATCTGATCGGCGCGCCCGCGGGACGGCTTCATACCGCCCGCTCGCGCAACGATCAGGTGGCGACCGATTTCAGGATGTGGGTGCGCGCGGCGATCGACACCCTCGATGTCGAGATCAAGAAGCTCCAGGCCGTGCTGATCGACAAGGCGCAGGCGGAGGCGGCGACCATCATGCCGGGCTTCACCCATTTGCAAGCTGCGCAGCCTGTGACATTCGGCCATCACCTGCTCGCCTATGTGGAAATGTTCGGCCGCGACCGCGGGCGATTCATGGACGCGCGCCGGCGCTTGAACGAATGCCCGCTGGGGGCGGGCGCCATCGCGGGCACCTCTTTCCCCGTGAACCGGGCACTGACGGCGGAAAAACTGGATTTCGACCGCCCGATGGCGAACTCCATGGACGCCGTGTCCGACCGCGATTTCGCGCTCGAATTTCTGGCGGCGGCGAGCATCCTGGCGGTGCATATGTCGCGCATCGCCGAGGAGATGGTGATCTGGGCCAGCGCGCAGTTCGGTTTCATCAAATTCACCGATGCCTTCTCGACCGGCAGTTCGATGATGCCGCAGAAGCGCAATCCAGACGCCGCCGAACTTGTACGCGCTAAAGCAGGCCGCATATTCGGAAACCTGTTCGGTCTGCTGACCGTGATGAAGGGCCTGCCGCTGACCTATTCCAAGGATATGCAGGAAGACAAGGAAGCGGTGTTCGCGACCTTTGATACGCTTGAGCTTTGCCTCGCGGCAATGACGGGCATGGTCAAGGACATCAAGCCCGATGCGGCGCGCATGAAGGCGAGCGCGAGCGCCGGCTTCACCACTGCGACCGACATCGCCGATTGGGTCACGCAAAATTTGAACGTTCCGTTCCGCGAGTCCCACCACATCACCGGCCGCATTGTAAAAATGGCCGAGGGTAAGGGCTGCGAGCTGGCCGAACTGACGCTCGAGGACATGCAATTGGTCGAGCCGCGCATCACGCAGGATATCTTCCGCGTCCTGACGCCCGAAGCGTCGGCGGCGAGCCGCACCAGCTTCGGCGGAACAGCGCCTGCCAACGTCACCGCGCAGGTCAAAGCCGCGCGCGAGCGCTTTTTAGGAGAAAAACCATGATGAAACGCTGCGCGTTCGCGCTTGCCGTTCTCCTTGCGCTCACCAGCGTATCGGCCTGCGGAAAGAAAGGCCTTCTCGACGTTCCGGAAGGTTCGACCTATCCGCAGCCTTATCCGCGCCCTTAAGAACCGGACCCATGCATCATTTCACTTACAACAACGGCGTTCTTCATGCCGAAGACGTACCGCTGCCGCGCATCGCCGCGGAAGTCGGCACGCCGTTCTATTGTTATTCGCACGCCACCATGACGCGCCACTATGTGGTGTTTCGCGATGCGTTCGGCTCGCTCGACATCAATGTCTGCTTTGCGATGAAGGCCAATAGCAACCTCGCGGTCGTGCGCACGCTGGCGGAAATCGGCGCCGGCGCGGATGTGGTTTCGGGCGGCGAGTTGCAGATCGCGCTGAAAGCCGGCGTTCCGGCGAATAAAATTGTGTTCTCGGGCGTCGGGAAGACAGATGCCGAAATCCGCCTCGCGCTGGCCTGCAACGTCGGACAGATGAACGTTGAGTCCGAGGACGAGCTGCTGCGCATCAGCGCCGCTGCCACGCAGCTGAAAAAAGAAGTCCGGGTGGCGCTGCGCGTCAATCCAGACGTAGCCGCTGGCACCCACGACAAAATCTCTACCGGCCGCAAGGACGATAAATTCGGGATCGACTGGACGCTCGTGCCTGATCTGTATCGTAAAGCGCGCACGCTGCCGGGCGTGATTCCAAGCGCGATCGCGGTGCATATCGGCTCGCAGATCACCAACCTCGCGCCGTTCGAAGCAGCCTTCTTGCGTGTGCGCGAGCTTGGGCTGATGTTGCGCGCCGACGGCATCCCCATCGACCACCTCGACCTCGGCGGCGGATTGGGCGTCCCCTACGATCACGACGCCGAGCCCCCGCCTCTGCCGGCGGACTATGCGGCGATGGTCAAGCGCACCCTCGGCGATCTGGGCTGCAAGCTCACGTTCGAACCGGGACGGCTGATCGTCGGCAACGCAGGCATAATGGTGGCGCGCGTCATCGCCTGCAAGGAAGGCCCGTCGCGCCAGTTCGTCATCGTCGATGCCGCCATGAACGACCTGGTGCGTCCGGCGATGTACGGCGCACACCACGAAATTCTTCCCGTCCACGAGCGCCCGATGGCCAGTCCGGTGAAACCGTACGATGTCGTCGGTCCGGTGTGCGAAACCGCCGACCGCTTCGCGCAGGACTACCGGTTGCCAAGCATGGAACGCGGTGACCTCGTCGCCTTCATGACTGCCGGGGCTTATGGGGCGGTGATGTCCTCGAGCTACAACGCCCGTCCCCTCATTCCCGAGGTGATGGTGAAGGGGAGCGCCTACGCCGTCGTGCGCCGCCGGCCGACCTTCGAGCAGATGATGGCGCTTGAGCAGCTCCCACCCTGGTTGGCCTAATCCCGGTAGCGTCAGGATAGCGGGTGTAAAAAGCCCGAACGCAGCCCGTTCGTTGCAGGGGTTTCATTGAACGGGGGCCGTCTACCCCATAGACTGGCCCGATGCAGTCCGACGCGCCCAAGAACCCTTCGCTCAACCTCCACGAGGACCTGACGATCCGCAGGCGCCTGGCGCTGGCTTGGCTGGCCCTTGCCTGGGAAAGGCTGTGGGCGCGGCTGTGGGTCGCCGCGGCGCTGATCGGCGTTTTTGTCGCCGTCGTCCTCACCGATGTGTTGCCGCAGCTTCCGCTGGCCCTCCACCTTGTCCTGCTGCTGGCCGCGGCCGGCGGCATTGCGTTCCTTGCCTCGCGCCATCTCAAAGGATTCGCCTGGCCGACCCGCGCGGAAGCCCGGGTGCGCCTTGAGACCTTGTCGCCGGTGAAACACCGGCCGTTGACCACGGTGGAAGATACGCTCGCGCCCGATTCAAATCCGCTGCAGCAGCTTTTGTGGGCATTGCATCAGCGCCGCGCCAAGAACGATCTCGATCGCTTGCGCGCAGCGCCGCCCGCGCCGGGCATCGCGGCGCGTGATCACTTCGCCGCGCGGGCGGTCGTCGTGCTCGCGCTGTTCGTCGCGCTGGCGAGCGCCTGGGGTCATGTGGGCGACCGGCTGCTGCGCGGCTTCCTGCCGATCCTTGGGGATGACGCGGGCAATGCGGCGGTCAAACTTTGGATCACGCCGCCGTCCTACACCAACCGTTCGCCGCTCTACATCGAACTTCCCGCGCCCGCGGGCACACAAACTCCCGACACGCTCGACATCCCCGCCGGCAGCAAAGCCCTGGTGATGGTGACGGGCGCGACGCGCGATGCGTCTCTTGCGTTGGACGATGCGAAGTTTCCTCTCGATCGCCTTGCCGACCAAAGTCAGCGCGGCGAGATGGAGCTTGCGCAGACCTCGCGCCTCGAGATCCGCAGCGGCGCGCGCACCATCGCGGGCTGGGATGTGAACTGGCTGGGCGACACGCCGCCGACGGTCGCGTTCACGCAGGAACCGACACAAGGCGTGCGCTGGCGCTTCCGCATCGACTATGACGCCAAGGATGATTACGGCGTGGCGGAGTTAAAGGCCGTCGTGCGCAGATCTCCAAGCGGCGAAGCCGCCCCCGCCGTCGAGGTGCCCATCGCCCTGCCGCCGTTTTCGCCCAAGAGCATTCAGCAAACGTCCTTGAACGATCTGACGGCATTGCCGTGGGCGGGCATGAAGGTCAGCGTTTATCTCGTCGCGACCGATGTCGCCGGACTTGAGGGCAAGAGCGATATTTTCGAAGCGACCTTGCCCGAGCGTATTTTCACCCATCCCGTCGCCCGTGAAATCGCGCGCGTGCGCAAAGGCCTGTTCGTCAATCCGGCCGAAGCCGTGCCCGTGGCGCGCGAGGCGGTGACAAAGATCCTTAGCGAGCCGAGCAGCTTTGGCGCCGACCCGCTGGTGCACCTTGCGCTGTCGACCACCAAATTCCGTTTCACCGAAGAAACCCCCGCGCAGGCCGCGCAATCGACGCCCGAGCTGCTGTGGAATTCGGCGGTGCGCATCGAGGACGGCAATGTCGCCGTCGCCGAGCAGCGGCTGCGGGCCGCCGAAGAGGCGCTGCGCAAAGCCATCGAAAGTGGCGCCTCGCAGGACGAGATCGATAAACTTGTCAGCGAACTGCAGCAGGCCGTGGAAGAATATCAGCAGGCCATGAACGAGAACGGCGGCAGCAAGCAGTCGAGCTTCAGCGCCAAGGAAGACAAGGCCCAGCGATCGGCTGAAATCGCACAGCTGGCCGAGCAGTTGCGTCAGCTGTCGCAGATGGGTTCGAACGAGGACGAAAAAAAGAAGGCCTTCGCCGAACTCCAGGCCGAGCTGGACGACTTGCGCAATAACGCCGCGGGCAATCAGCAGAACAGTCAGCAGGCCCAGGCGGCCGAGAAGATGCTGGAGAATATGCGCGAGATCGCCAAGAAGCAGTCCGAGCTGCTCGACAAGAATTTCAAACAGGCCCAGCAAGAGGGTCAACAACAGGCGCAGAACCAAGGGCAGCAGCGCGGCCAACAGGGCCAGCAGCAGCAAGGCCAGAAGGGTCAGCAGCAACAGGGCCAACAGCAGCAGGGGCAGCAAGGCCAACAGGGACAGCAGGGCCAAGGCGGCCAGCAACAACAAGCCGCCGCGAGCCAGGAGCAGATCCGTCAGGAGCTTGAGAGCCTGATGCAACAGATGGAGCAGATGACCGGTCAGAGCGCCGAAGGCCTGCAAGATGCGCGCGCATCGATGCAGCAGGCGGAGGGCGCGTTACGCGCCGGCGCCTGGAAGCAGGGCGTCGACCAGCAAGGCAAGGCGCTGTCCTCGCTCGAGGAAGGCATGTCGGAAGCTGCGCGGCAGATGGCCGAAGCGCTGTTCGACGAGGGCCTGGGCGGCCTCGCGCAGTTGGAGATGGGGCAGATCCGCTACAAACAGCAGGGCGGCCAGGGCCGCTCGGGCGGCGATGAGGTTGAAGGCGGCGTGCCGACCGATCCCGACACGGCAGGCATGGCCGAGCGCGTGCGCGTTATCCTCGAGGAGATCCGCAATCGGGCGAGCGACCGCACCCGTCCGGCCGCCGAGCAGGACTATCTGCGCCGCCTGATGAAACAGTTCTGAGTATTTATTGGATGTCCCAAACGACGGCGTAACCGCCCTTGGCCAGCGTGAGCTGGGGCAGTTCGAGTCTGATGTCGAACGCCGCCGATGCGCCCGGATCGAGCAGGCCCGCGGGCGCGGGCGCGGTCTCGGACTGGATGACTTCTTTTTTCTCGTTATAGAGATCGAGGCGAATGCCCGGCACCGTGCGCGGGATGTCGCCGATATTGGCGACGTAACCCTGCACGACCAGCGTTTCGATGCCGTTGATGCGCTGCAGGCGCTTGGAAGATTCGGCAATGCTGAGCCCATCGCCGGGACGCGGCGCTTCGACGCCGACCTTGTCGTAGAGGCTTTGGAAGCGCGGCATCATCTTGGAAATCTCGGCGCGGCCGAACCACAAGACGGCGACGATCGACGCGACGATCCCGGCCATCATTGCGGCCGTGGTGTAAGCCGGATTGAGCGGCTTGCTGATTTTCACCGGCTTTGCGGTCTTACCGCCCCCAGCGCGCGAGGCAACTTGGGCGAACCCGTCATCATCCTTGGCGTCGTCTTCGCCGGCCTCTTCGTCTTCGTCGGCGGCGGAGCCGAAATTAGGCCTGTCCGCATCCGGATCGACGAGGTCTTCTTCATCGTCCGCACCGGGCGCGGCGGCCGCCGCTCCGGCCTTTTTGCCGCCCGGGCCGCCCGAGGCGCCCGCCTCGTCTTTCTTGGCGGCGTCGGATTTAAGTTCGCCCGCGGCTTTCGGACCGCGCGTTTCCCCCGCGACCAGTTCAGCCTCGGCTTTCTTGCCGCCCGGACCAGCGCCGGGTCCACCGCTCGAACCATCGGCGCTCGCGTCCTTCGAAACTTGACCCGGTCCGCCGGTCGTACCGGCCGCACCTGCTGGGGCCGCACCGGGCGCACCGCTTGAACCGCCCTCGGTCATCGATTGACCTGGGGCACCGCCCGCCGTACCGGGAGCCCCAGAGGCCCCCACGGCGCCGCCCGCGGCGGGCGCTTCGAGCATCGACTGGCCCGGCGCGCCGCCACCCTGGGCGCCCTCGCGCATGGACTGGCCGGGCGCGCCGCCGCCTTGGGCGCCCTCGCGCATGGACTGGCCGGCCACACCCGACTGCTGCGTTCCATCAAGCATGGAGCGTGAACCTTGGCCGGGGGCAACGATTTCATTGGAAATTTGGGAGATCGCCGCACCGCCGGGCCCGGCCGGCAGGCCCTGATCCCGCATCGACTGCCCAGGCGCGCCGGGGGCGCCCTGCTCGGGTTTCATCCAGGAAACGGCTTGCTCGCCGGGTCCCGCATGCATGCCGGAATCGCGTAAAGATTGAGCCGGCGCGCCAGGCCCGCCTTGGGCGCCTGCGTCGCGCATCGACTGGCCCGGTGCGCCCGGAGCGCCCTGCATTCCGCCGTCACGCATCGATTGACCGGGCGCGCCGGGGGCGCCGGCCTGCGGCATCCACGAAACGGCGTCTTGGCCAGGGCCGGCGGCGGCGCTGGCCTGTCCGCGCATAGACTGGCCCGCCAATGCTGCGGCCTGAACTTGTGCCCGTGAGGACCCCGGTTGTCCGAGGGCACCGGCTTGAACATTCGATTGGCGCGCGCCGGGAGCCCCAAGCATGCTGGCGCCGGGAGCGCCCATAGCACCGGGGGCACCCATCGCGCCGGGTGCGCCGGGAGCACCCATCGCGCCAGCCCCACGGGGCGGAGGTCCGCCCGGTCCGCCGACCGCGCCCGCCTGACCGGGGGCGCCGCCGGGCATACCGCCCGCGGGAGGAGTCATCCAAGATACTGAGCCCTGTCCGGGGGCGTCCGCAGCGCCGGCCTGTCCGCGCATGGATTGGCCCGATAGCGCTGCCGCCATGGGACCCCCTTGAGCCCCAGGAGCCCCAGGAGCGCCCGCTTGGCCGCGCATCGACTGGCCCGATAGCGCTGCCGCCATTGGACCGCCTTGAGCACCAGGAGCACCTGCCTGGCCGCGCATAGATTGGCCCGACAGCGCTGCCGCCATTGGACCGCCTTGAGCACCAGGAGCACCGGGAGCGCCGGGAGCGCCGAGGGGCGCCATTTGGGGACCGCCGGGCTGTTGGCCGGCCGGAGGCGTTTTCCAGGATACGGCCGATTGGCCGGGCGCATTAGGGACCGGCGCGTTTCCGCGCCCGGATTGACCAGGAAGCACCGAGACCGCTTGCGGACCGGGGCCGCCCGGGGCGCCGGCTTGACCCGGCGGTCCATTCGCGCCGCGGGTTGTGCCGGCAAACCAGGACTGAGCCGTAGACGGCGCAGCGCCCGCTTGGGCGGCCGCGCCTTGGCCTGGGGGCGGTACGGGACGAGACTGTGCCTGATTGCGGCGCGACATCATCGACACCGCGCCCGGCGGCACCGGCGGCGCGCCGACGGGCGGTGCGCCTTGTGGCTGACGGATCGCGGCGGCCTGAACATTTTTTCCGCCTTCGCGCGGGGCGCCGATGGCGGCGGCCTGCACCTGGCGCCGTGTATCGGCCATGCCGAGTGCGCCGGCTTGTACGCGCGCCCCGGGGGGCTGCGGAACAGGAGGAACGCGCTGGATGCCGCCGGCTGCTGCGCGCTGCTGTGCCTGCGCGCGCACCGGCTGTTGGGCGACTTGCTGCGCGGCGGCAGGCGCCTGCGCGCCTTGGCCGTAGTCCTCGCCCATGACCGAGGCAAGATCGAGCGATTCCACCTGCGCAGCCTGATACCAGGCGTGCTGACAGGTGGCGCACTTCAGCGCACGCCCCTTCTTTCCAAGGAGCTCACTGGGCAACTCAAAACTCGATGCGCAACTCGGACAGGTAATCCGCATTCGTTAACCAGGTACGAACGTCAATCTTCTATAGTACAGACGCGCATGTTAATGGGAACTAAACGCCGCGCGAGATCAGTCACCAAGGCCTTAATAGTAGTATTGAATCACTCGGAATGGCGCTCCTCCGCAAGAAGTCCGATTTCGTCGGCGACACAGTTCAACTGGAGGACGTTGGGCTGCGCTATGCCGATGGGCCCGAGATCTTCTCCAATGTCTCGATCAGCATCCCCCAAAGCTCTTTCTATTTCCTGACCGGCCCGTCCGGCGCGGGCAAGACCTCGCTGCTGAGCTTGATGTATCTCGCCAAACGACCGACCGTGGGCCGGCTCAAACTGTTTGGCGACGACGTTACGGACGCCAAGCGCAATCGCCTGCCTGCCATTCGCCGCCGGCTGGGCGTGGTTTTCCAGGATTTCCGCCTGCTCGAACATATGACGGCGTTCGACAACGTCGCGCTTCCGCTGCGGATTGCGCAAGTCGGCGAAGCTACCGTCGAGAAGAACGTGACGGAGCTTCTCAAATGGGTGGGCCTCGAGGACTCGATGCAGGCCCGGCCCTCGTTTCTGTCGGGCGGGCAGCAGCAACGTATCGCCATCGCCCGCGCCGTCGTGCATCGGCCGAAGCTGATTCTCGCCGATGAGCCCACCGGCAACGTCGACGATGCGATCGCAATACGTCTCATGCAGCTGTTCGTCGAACTGCACAAACACGGTACGAGCGTGATACTTGCCACCCACAACGAACATCTGGTCTCGCGCTTTCCATTCCCCCGTCTTCACCTCAAAGATGGCACCGTCACGGCGATGCCCCCCGCGGCGCAAGCGCCATGATCGCGTTTCGCTCCGAGCTTCCGCTCAAAGGCGAGACATCGGCCGGCTTCGTCGTATGGCTGGTGATGGTGCTTGTGTTCATGGCCTCGATCGCCGTCACCACGAATGCTTATATCGGCGCGCTTCTTGACCATTGGAATCAGAGCGTAACGGGGACGCTGACGATCCAGATTCCGGTGATGCTCGATTCCAAGGATCCGACCTCGTCCGCCATGACCGCGCGCGTGCTCGACGTGCTCAATCGGCACCCGGCCGTGGAAACAGCGGCCGCGGTGCCGCGCGAGAAGGTGACCGAGCTTTTGAAGCCGTGGTTCGGCACGGGCGAGGCGGTTGCCGACCTGCCGCTGCCGGTGCTCGTGGATGTGCGGCTTTCAACAAACGACGCGGCGGCCATCAATGCGGTTTCGACATCGGTCCAAACCGCGGCGCCCGGCGCTGTCATCGACGATCATCGGGCATGGCTGAACCGTGTGATTGGATTGGCCGAAGGGCTTGGCGCGATTGCGCTGACGACGATGGTGCTGGTGACGATCGCTCTCGGATTGACCATTGTGTTCGCGACACGCGCGAGTCTTGCGGAGTTTTCGCAGGTGATCGACGTACTGCATATCGTGGGCGCGAAAGACGGCTACGTCGCGGGACAGTTCGCGCGGCGGGCGCTGATTCAAAGCATGCTCGGCGGCATCGCCGGGCTATTGGCCTACGCGCCCGTCCTTGCCTTCATCGCATGGCTCGCCAGCCGGATCGAACCGGGCATCCTGCCCGAGATCAGCTTTCCCGCGAGCCACTGGATCGTGCTGGGCGCCCTGCCGATCATCGCTGGATTGATTGCCACAATCACCGCTAATGTGACGGTCCGCCGCGCGTTGAGCCTCAAGGTTTAGCGCGGGAGCCTGGAAATCTGTTTTGACCGTTGAGATGGTGTAGCATCGCGCCATGAAGGGCGTTCTGTGGAAATTCACAGGTGTGGTCGTTGGGCTTCTTGCTGTCGCGTGGACGGCAGGACTGTTGTGGTTTGCCTCGACCATCCCCAAAACCGTCGCTGATCAAGCCACCCACACCGATGCCATCGTCGCGCTGACGGGCGGCGCGGAACGGATCGAAACAGGCATGCAGCTTTTGTCGGCCGGTCTGGCCGAACGCTTGTTCATCTCGGGCGCGGGCGAGCAGGTGCGCACCTCCGACATCCTCGGGCGCGCGACCCCGGTAAACCCCGAACTTGCCGGCAATATCACCATCGGCAAAGCGGCGGTGGATACACCGGGCAACGCCATCGAGACGGCGCAATGGGTGCGCAGTCAAAATATGCGCTCGATCCGCCTCGTTACCGCCGCCTATCACATGCGTCGCAGCCTTCTGGAGTTTCACGAAGCCATGCCCGAAGTCGCGATCGTGCCGCACGCGGTTTTCCCCTCACACGTCAAACAAGACTGGTGGCGCTGGCCGGGCACGGCCAGCCTGATCGCACGCGAGTACACGAAATTTGTGCTGACCTGGGCGCGCCAGAATATCGACCCGCGCGCGCCGTCGGGTGTTCTGCAGACCGACGCGGCGGCGTAACACCAAGTGATTCTTCTCAGATCCTGGATCTATTTCTTCGCGTTCCTGGTGTGGACGGTCGGCGTTGCGATCATCTGCCTGCCGCTGCTGACCTCGCGCCGTGCGACCGTCTTTTCCATCCGCACCTGGGTGCGCGGGATCAAGACGATGGCGCGCGTGATCTGTGGCATCACCTTCCGCACCGAGGGCCGCGAGAATATCCCGAGCGGCCCCTGCATCGTGGCGGCGCAGCACCAAGCGTCGTTTGAAACCTACTTGATGTTCCTCGAGTTTCAGAGCCCGGTTTTCGTGCTGAAGCGCGAGCTGATCTTTATTCCCGTCATCGGCTGGTACATGCAGCGCGCGGGCCTCGTGCATGTGAACCGCGGCGCGGGCGCGAGCGCCATGCGTAAAATGCTGCGCGAAGCGCAGGCCGCCGTCGATACCGGCCATCAGGTGATTATTTTCCCCGAAGGCACGCGCGCCAAACCCGGCGCCAGCGTTCCTTACAAACCTGGAATCGTGGCGCTTTATACCCATTGCGACGCCCCCCTGATCCCTATGGCGCTGAACACAGGCCATTTCTGGGGGAAAACCCGCATCCTCAAACGCCCCGGCGAGATCGTGTTCCGCTATCTGCCGGCGATGCCCCGAGACCTGCCGCGCGACGAAATGCTGGCCGAGCTGCGCCGGCGCATTGACGCGGCGAGCGCCGAACTTCCCACATAACCGGGAACACACGCGGCCCTCGCGGCATTATGCCGACAGTTCCAGTCACGAGGGTTTTTTCATGTTCACGCGTAGAAAGAGCGGATTGCTGTCCAAGGTCGTGCCCATTCTGGCCATCGCCGGTATGGCGCAATCCTTTATGAGACGCCGCGGCCGTAAGACCGGGACGCTGAGCAAGCTGATCGGCACCGCGGGCCTTGCCGCCCTTGCCATGCAAAAAGCGTCAAGCCAGCGCGTCAGCCGCTGATATTAGTTTTTGAGGCGATAGCCGGTCTTAAAGATCCAGCTGACGGCTGCAAGACCGGCAAAGAAGAACGCCGCCGTCATCAACATGCTGACCTCAACCCCGACGTCTGACCTTCCGTAGAAGCACCAACGGAACGCGCTGATGATATAGACGATGGGGTTGAACAGCGTGACGGTGCGCCAGATTCCCGGCAGCATATCGATGGAATAAAACGCTCCGCCCAAGAAGGTTAGCGGCGTGACGACCAGCATCGGCACGAAGCTGAGCTGTTCGAACGACTTGGCCCAAATTCCAATGATGAAACCCATCAGGCTGAAGGTAGCCGCGGTCAGCACCAGGAATCCCAGCATAAAGATGGGGTGCGCGATGTGCAGATCGACGAAGAGCGTCGATGTGGCAAGGATGATCAGGCCCAGCACCACCGATTTGGTCGTGGCCGCGCCGACGTAGCCCAACACCGTCTCGACCGGTGAGAGAGGGGCCGACAGAAGCTCATAGATGGTTCCGGTGAACTTCGGGAAGTAGATGCCGAAGGATCCGTTGGACATGCTCTCGGCCAGGATGGTCAGCATGATCATACCAGGCACGATAAAGGCGCCGTAAGGCACACCGCCGACTTCGGCCATGCGAGAGCCGATTGCCGATCCGAACACGACGAAATAAAGGGACGTCGTGAGTACCGGGGTGAGAATGCTTTGGCCGGCGGTACGCATGAAGCGCGCCATCTCGAACCGGTAGATCGCCCATACGCCGTAGCTGTTGAAGCCGACAATATTCTGTTCGCTGCTCATTGAGGCTCACTCATCCGCGCTCGCTCACCAGACTGACGAAGATATCCTCAAGCGAGCTTTGATGCGTGTTGAGGTCCTTGAACGCGACGCCAATGTCGGTCATGCGGCGCAAGAGGGACGGAATTCCCGTGCGCTCGGCCTTGCCGTCGTAGGTGTATTCGAGAACATAACCGTCGCCTTTGAGCTCAAGCTGCCAGTCGGCCAGCTCGGGCGGCAGAACTTTCAAAGGCTCCTGGAGCTGCAGGATGAGCACTTTCTTGCCCAGCTTTTGCATCAGCACCGACTTTTCCTCGACCAGAATCAGCTCGCCCTTGCTGATCACGCCGACACGATCGGCCATTTCCTCGGCTTCTTCGATGTAGTGCGTGGTGAGAATGATGGTGACGCCCTGGGCACGCAGCTCGCGCACCAGATTCCACATGTCGCGGCGCAGCTCGACATCAACGCCGGCGGTAGGTTCGTCGAGGAACAGGATTGTGGGCTCGTGCGCAAGCGCCTTGGCGATCATCACCCGGCGCTTCATGCCGCCCGAGAGGGTCATGATCTTTTCCCCGCGCTTCTCCCACAGGGTCAGCGAACGCAGGACTTTTTCGATCAGGTCAGGATTGATGGGACGCCCGAACAGCCCGCGCGACAGGCGCACGGAGGTCTCCACCGTCTCGAACGCGTCCGTGGCAAGCTCCTGCGGCACGAGGCCGATCTTGAAGCGCGCCTGACGGTAGTCCTTTTGAATATCGTGGCCGTCGGCTGTCACGGTGCCGGTGCTGGGCGTGACAATACCGCAGACGATATTGATCAGTGTCGATTTGCCCGCGCCGTTGGGGCCCAGAAGCGCAAAGATCTCGCCTCTATTGATCTCAAGATCGACGCGCTTTAAGGCCTGAAGACCCGA
>CANJEU010000018.1 GCA_947473445.1 Fidelibacterota bacterium
CATCACCATCAGCACGCTTGCGGGAAACGCAAACGGCGCGAGCCTCGTCAACCGCGGCAATATCGCCGTTGAATCGGCGGTGAAGATCACTGGCGCCGTGCGCGCGGTGAATATCACCGGATCCTCCGTGGGCGGCGCAATCACCACCACAACACTCAACGGCGGCTTTCGCAACGAAGGCGGCGACATCACGGCGTTCGGCAAGGACACCACGTCGCAAGCGATCCGTATCGGCGAGTACGCCGCGGTGCCTTCCCTGTTCAACAGTGGCCTGATTCACGCGCAAGGCGTTGATTCGGGCGAAAACGCCAGCACCGGCACGTCGGGCGCGGGTGGCGGCGATGCCTACGGCGTCATCATCGAGGCGAACGCCCGGCTGCTGGAGTTGACCAACACCGGCAAGATCCACGGGGACTCGCGCGGCGTCATCTACAATGCGTACGGCATCGTCGATTATTCGGGCACGCTGACCTCGGTGGTGAACGACGGCATCATCAGCGCCACGCGGCGCGGCTCCGGCACGGCGGTGGCGCTTGACCTCACCCGCGCGAACAACGGCGTCAACGTGCGCAATACCGGCTCGTTTAACGGCTCACTGCTGTTCGGGGCGACGCACGATACCTTCACGAGCACGAGCGGCGCCATTCTTGGCAATATGAACATGGGCGCGGGGAACGACCGCGTCTCGCTGACGAACACGACCTTCACCGGCACCCTCGACCTTGGCGAAGGGTCCCACAATGTCGCGCTCAACAATACGGTGATGGAAGGCGGCATCCTGCTGGGCGCCGGCGCCACGGCGAACCTCGAGGTCGGCGGCGGCTCGATCACCATCCCGACCACGTCGAGCCTTAATATCACCAACGGTCATATCTTCGGCGGCACGGCACTGAACTTCAATATCAACGCGCTCGACGAAACCGTCGGGGGCATTAAAGCCGCTGGGCTTCTGACCATCGATGCGCGCACGACGCTCAACACCACGATTACCGGCGCGGTGGTTGACCAGTTCACCGTCAACCTGATGGAAGCGGGAAGCCTCGTGCTGAATGCCGACCTCGCGGGGCTGCAGCCCGGTTCGACCGTGATGTACCAGCGCCAGATCAAGCTGGCGGATGCGAACCCCAATATCCTGGAGTATCAGATCACCCGCAGAACGGCCGCGCAGCTCGGACTCACGACGACCCTTGGCTCGATCTACGACAACTCCGTCGCGGGCATGGGTCAGGACACCGAATTCTCGGGCGTCATGGCGGCCTTTACCGATCAGGCGAAGTTCGAGGCGGCGCTGGCGGAGATGGTGCCCGACACGAGCGATGCGGCGCGGCGCGTGGCGCTGTCCTCGCGCGCCCAGGCCGAAGGCGCGCTGCAGCGGCGCATGTCGGGCTTCTTGTCCAATCGCAACGACCCGCTCGGGCGTTTCCGCTCGGGCTTCTGGCTCCAAGCCTTGTCGCGCTTCGGCAGCGGTGATGGCGCCGGTAACATTCCCGGCTACTCGCTGTTTTCGGCCGGCGTTGCGGCTGGCGTCGACGCTACCATTGACGATCAGGCCATCGTGGGGCTCAGCCTGGGCCAGACCTTCGGAAAGGCGGAAGAGAAAGACCGCAATACGGGAGCCGTGAAGCTTTCAACCACAAGTCTCGATTTCTACGGCCGCTGGAACAGCGACTTTGGCTATGTGCAAGGCACACTCGGCTATGGCTTCAACAGCTATAACGCTGACCGGACCGTTGAGTTCGAGACGGTGGCGCGCGGCACAGCGGGCAGCTCGCCGGGATATCAATGGGGTGCGACGGTCGACGTCGGCTCACATATCGTCACGGGGGCGACGATCCTGACCGGATATCTGCGCGGCGCGTATAACAATATCTATCGTCACGCTTATTCGGAAGACGGCGGCGGCCCGGCCGTGGACTTGCGCTACGACAGCCGTTCCTACACGTCCATTCGTGCCGGCGGCGGGGTAGCGGCGACCCATCGCATTTCGTTCAGCGCGTCGAACGCCCTCGCGCTTACGGCGCGCGCCGATTACGCCCACGAGTTCAACAAGACCGCGACATCGGTGGAGGCGCAGTTCATCGCCTCGGGAACAAAGTTCACGCTGATGGGGCTGACGCCGGCGCGAAATATCATCGGCGGCGGGGTTGGCGCCGCCTGGGAGCGCCGCCTGAGCACTGTTTCGCTCGACTATGACGCCGACAAGGCCGGATCGTACCTCGGCCATTCTCTCTCGCTGACCTATCGCCAGCGGTTTTAAGCAAAAACGTCTGGCGCGATGGGCCCGTCGCGCGACGCTCCCGGTCAAGGACGACAGACTTCCTTTACGGTGTAGGGGAATTGTAAATGCGCGAAAAACCCCACCCCGTCACACTGGGCGGGCGATGGGCCCATCGCCCCCAGTGTCCTGGGCTGCGAAGCTGGCACTATGCGGCAATCGCTGATTTCTCTGCATGGACCGAGCGTTGACACTCTGGATCCTGGGCATTCGCCCAGGATGACACCGGTGTTGGGCGCGATTTTCGTTCACATGCGATAGGCCTGCTTTACGGCGGCGCAGCCGGCGGAACCTGCGGGCGAATGTCCGTGGGCGGCGGTTCGGGCGGCCGCTCGGGCGGAGTGAAGCCCGGGCGCGTGATTGTGGTGATCACGTCACCGGGCACGAAACCCCGCAGCATGATCCCGCGATCGACGATGACATTGCGCACCGCGTTCTGTCCGTCGCGCGGCAGGGCCGGGATAACGATGCGGTCGGGGACGAAGGTATTGCCGACCGTAAGGCGGCCTTCCATCTGGATCGGCGAGCCGGCCTTGACGGGGCGCATATCCGTCGGCGAGAGGCGAAGACCCATGAGACGTTCCCCCGGCGCCAGTGTTTGCACCGACAGATCGCGCACGCCGGCGGTGAAGCGCGCCTCGAGCTGCGGGCGGACGGTTTCGACTGTCAGCCGGCCACCGTCGGCGCGCCCTTCGACAACCACCGCGTCGCCGGCGGCAAAAGGCGCTGCGCCGCGTGGGGGCGCGTTCAGGGCAAGGGCGCCAATCCGGCCTTCGCGCACGACGCCGGCCACCATGGCCCGCGCACCCGCCTCAGGCAGGCGTACGACCGAAGTGCCTTCGATGATGGTATCGGCGCCGCGCAGGCCGGACACCGCAATCCACTCGCCAGGCTGAAGCTTTTCAGGCCGTGCGCCTTGCAGACCGGCAACGCGCACCGTTTGACCAAGAAGCGTGAGAGATTTGCCGTCTTCGCTGACCGTGGATATCGGGCCCATGGCGGCCAGACGCACGTCGACGCTGGCGGCCCGCAACTGCCCGTTCTCGGGCTCGGCTTCGACGACGACGAGTTGTCCGAGATGAACATCGGCCGGTGTCGCGGGATGGCCTTCCACCGTGACGACGGAGCTTTCGTCGATCTCGATCTCGTAGCCGTTCACGCAAATAGAACCAAATCCCGTCACCACGCCGATGATGCCCGCGCGCATGCCCGAACCGCCAAGGCCGCGCTCCTCATTTGTGACGCCACTGCCGCCGAGGCCGCGATCCGAGGCGATCGATTGAAGCGCTTTGACGCTGCGCGGCTCATCGGCCTCGAACCGGCAGGCGGCGAATTGCAATGGTCCGGAGGCGCAGGACGCCAGCGCACATAGGGCCGCCCCGCCCACGAGAGTCCGTAGCGCCCGGGTCATGGGGACTCGTCTGAAGAGCCGCCGGACGCCTCGTCGGCGCCCTGGTAGTAATAGACGCCAAGCGCCATGCGGTAGGTGGCGTCTTTCCTGCCCTCGTCATCGTCGGCGCATTTGAGCGCTTCCTTATTGAGCGTGAGCAAGGTCTTCATGCCGAGTTCCGTGGCGCGCGCCTGAAGCCTCTGAACGCTTTCGGCGGTGAGCTTGTCGTAATAGACCGCGCGTTCAAGGTGCGGCGCCCCTTCACCGAGCGCGTTGTGGACGACGGTGGCAATATGATCGCCGACATTGCGCCCCAGGAAATAGACCTTCTCGTCAAAGCCGCGCTGCGGCACGAAGGCGCCGGCGTTGAGGCGGATGTGCTCGTCCTTGTCGATGGCGACAAGGCCGAGGCGGAGCCATTCGTCGAGGATGACGCGCGGCGAGACATCGGTCGATACGCTGCGCACTAGGGCGTCGAAGGACGCCGCGCCGGTTCTTGCCGTGCGCGGCAGAGGCGCGGGCGCTCCCTTGGCGTTGCGGAACTTGCGCTCGCCGGTCCATATCCCGATGAGCCTTGAGCCGAGCGAGACCGCCGGCGGCGGGCTGCGCTCGGGCGGCGGTTCGCTCTGGATGCGGTTAATATCCTTGCGCTGCAGGCCGGTGACGATGCTGAGGCGGCTGACGGTCGGCACCTCGCCGGCGGCCGCCAGCGACTTTTGCGCTTCGGCGACATAGACCGTTTTCAGCAGCCCGGAGAGGTAGGTGAATGTAATGCCGCGCGCGATGAGGAGACGGACGAGCGGCCCCAGCATACGCGTGACGGCGCGCACCAGGGCCACCGATGGTTGCTTCATGGACGATGAGGTTTGGGAGCCCGGTGACATGACGCGGGGAGTTTACCCGCCGCCCCGCGGCGAGGAAATGGGGAAAAAACCCGTTTTGACAGGGATACGAAGGTGAGTCTGCCCCTTAGAATGCGCCGCACTGCGGGCAGACACATTCCATGCCCGCGCCGCGTTGCGGATGCACTTTATTGGCCTTCGGTTTCATGAAATGGAAGAGTTCGCATTCCTTGAGGAACGCGCGCTGGGGATCGTCATAGACCTCGAATTTGAAACGGTTGGCCTTCCCGACATAAGACTTGAGCACCCGGCGCACATCCGTATCGGACCGGCCGATAAACAACATCTGGAAACGGCCGTCGTCGCCAAGCACCCCGAGCCCGAAGACCCCGGGGGCGACGTACTTCACTTCCTTATCTATGGACTCAATGGTCAGCGGAAAAGATCCGCGTAGACCGGAGCCGGCCGCCATCCCGCGCCCTCCTCTCCCGTATCGGCGGTTTACTATAGCGATTGCCTCGGCGGGGTAAAACGGTAACGCTCGCGCGACATGGGTTGGAAACGCATCGAGTTTGGCAAGGACGCTTGCGCGCGCGGTCTTCCCGAAGGGCTGATTGCATCCTTTCGAGAGGCCTTTGCCGCGGCGGGGGCACCGGGCAATGCCGCGCTGTTCGAAACAACGGACAACGGCTGCGTCATATTCTATTTTTCGCCGGGCGCCGCCGCGCTCTTCGACGCGACGCTGCACGCCCTCGGACCCAAGCGGGCAGACGCGCCGCCCGCAAGTGCGCGCCTTGCCGTGGGCGAGGCCGGCATATGGGGCCGCGCTTAACCGGCAGCCAACCGCCGCTCTTCAGCTTCGAACTGCGCTTTACGGCGCGCGAGAATATCGCGCGCCAGCGCGATCGTGGCGCCTTGCGGATCCTGCGCCGCCGCGGTCCTGAACGCGGCCCGGTCGAACAGCGCGTGTTCAGGCGCGAATTCGGTATGCGCTTGGGCGAGCGCATACAGGTCCTGCATATCCTGACGCGCTGACGGGGCATCAATACCGGAGGCGTTTTCGGCCGCGTCGGCAACGCGCTGAGCCAACGACATGATGATGCGATCGTTGCGAATCACCAAGCCGGCTGGCGGGGCGCCGCGATAGCTGAAGCCGGCGTCAAGATCGGCGCCGCCAACGTGCGCACGCCATTTGACATAGTAGTCGACCTCCGGGCTGGGCGCTCCGAAGTCGAAAAAGATGGCATTGCGGGATCCGGGCGGCGTTGGACTACAGACAGGGGCCGCCCAAAGGCGGACCGAACGCTCGACCATCGGAAGGACCGCAAGGTTCGGACGACCTTTGAATCGCAATGCCCCGGCGGAGTGAAAACAGCGCAGGCTGAAAATCACCAGATCGCCGGGTTCCGACGGAACGTTATGCAATTCCATAGGCTGGATTGGAACATCCAGAGTGAAGTCACCGATCATCATCGGCACGGCGGGCGCCTCGCGCATCGCATCTTCGGCGCTCCAGTACCGATCATGCTTATACGCGCGCAAGTGACTTCCAGGGGCCACCTTGAGACCACCGCTATATTGGCGATAATTTCGGAAATAGATCGCGAATCGGTACGCCGGGTAGATGCGGTGATTGCTGCGTGGTTCCCTAAAGAGCGTGGCCGATGTGCCGCGCGCATCGCAGTGATAATCGTCAAATGGAGTCTTGGTGAGCGCCCCCGGTGTTTTCTCATACGCCAGATTGGTCTCGCGATAATACACGAGGGTATCGCCGAGTAGGGCGCGCGCCAAACGGCGCACGCGCTCGTCGTACAGGAGCCATTGAAGCGAGGGCACGGAATGAAGGTCTGGCAGCCGCCCGTCGAACTCGGCGTGCGCCATGGCCAGGTCACGCTCGATGGCGATCATCTCGTCGCCGCTGAATACGCCCTTCACCAGGCAGAAGCCGTGGGCCTCGGCGACCTCCTTGACGGAGGAGGGATCATTATTGCTGGAGTAATAGTCTGACATGGTGAGCAACGGGGCCGGTTGTGAAATTCAACGATTGAGCTTAGCTATTCCGCGAAATAACGGCAACTAACCGCCGTATGGGGTGCGATGATCACACGAAATACGTGGCTGGGGATCGGCTGCGGAGCGGCCGCGGGGGCGCTGTGGGGCTTGGTGTTCGTTGCGCCCGAGGCCACGCGCGACTTCACACCCTTCCAACTGGCGACCGCGCGCTATACGTCATACGGCCTGATCTCGATCATGCTGATCGCCCCGCGCTGGCGTGCCATCGTCGCGACGCTGGGCTTTGCCGAATGGCGCGCGCTCACCTGGATGAGCTTCGTCGGAAATATCGTTTACTTTTTCCTGCTCGGCACCGGCGTGCATCTCGGCGGGGTGGCCATGACATCGGTCGTCATCGGCTTTCTACCCGTGAGCGTGACGCTCATCGGCAGCCGCGACCAAGGTGCGGTCCCCCTGCGCAAACTGGCCCCGTCCTTGGTGCTGGGCACCATCGGCATAATCTGCATCTCGATCGAGGCGCCGCCATCGGTGATAGAACGCGATGAGACCACGCGTCTTATAGGTGTTGCCGCGGCCCTCGGGGCGCTGGTGTGCTGGACGGCCTTCGCGGTGGCCAACACCCGCTGGCTCGCCCGGGTGAAACATATTTCCAGCCATGACTGGAACCTCCTGGGCGGAGTCGTCACCGGATCGCTTGCCCTTGTCTGCATCACGCCCGCCTTCCTTCTCGCGCCCGCGACCCATGCGAGCGACGACTGGATGCGCTTTCTGGCGACGGCCGCGGGCATCGCGCTCGCCGCGTCCATCATCGGGAATATGTTCTGGAACATGGCCAGCCGCTATCTACCGCTGACGCTGATCGGCCAGATGATTCTGTTCGAAACGCTCTTCGCTTTGCTTTACGGATTTATGTGGGAGCAGCGCCTGCCGACGCCGCTGGAGGTGGCCGCTATCTTGCTGCTGATCACCAGCGTGATCCTGTGCGTAAGCGCGCACCGGCCCGATCCGCCGGCGGTGCATCCGGAGACGGCTTAAAGTGCGACGCGAAAGCTAGTCGCTCTCGATCTCTTCTTTAAGAATCTCAAGCTCCAGCCACTCGGTCTCGGCTGCTTCAAGCTCGGCTTCGGCGGTGTGGACGCTCGCCGAAATAGCTTCGAAGCCCTTCGGATCGCGCGCATAGAGATTGGGGTCAGCGAGCTTCTTATTTCCCGCGGCGATATCCTTGCGCAGTTTATCCATGCGCCCGGGCAGAGATTCGAGCGCGTGTTTTTGCTTGAAGGAAAATTTACGCTTGGCTTGCGCGCGCTCGGCCGGGACGGCGGCTTCGGCTTTTTCGGCCTTCGCGGCGGGTCGCACCGGTCCGCCGAGCGCCATGACGCCGTGGCCGCGCTGGGCGACCATATCGGAGTACCCGCCGGCATAGAGCTGCCAGCGGCCATCGCCTTCGTAAGCTACGATCGTCGTGGCGACCCGGTCGAGGAAATCGCGATCGTGGCTGACAAGCAGGACCGTGCCCGCGTAATCGTCGAGCATCTCTTGAAGCAGGTCGAGGGTTTCGAGGTCGAGATCGTTGGTCGGCTCGTCCAGCACGAGGACATTTGAGGGCTGCGACAAAGCGCGCGCCAGCATCAAACGGCCGCGCTCGCCGCCCGAAAGGACGCTGACCGGCGTATTGGCCTGCTCGGGCGTGAACAGAAAGTCCTTCATATAGCCGACGACGTGACGCGGTTTGCCCGCAACCATGACCTGATCGCCGTGACCGCGGGTGAGGTTCTGTATCAACGTACCGTTGACATCGAGCGCCTCGCGCCGTTGGTCGAGGGTGATGATGTCGAGATTGGTGCCGAGTTTGAGCGTTCCGGCATCTGGCGCGAGTTGCGCGGTAAGAAGTTTCAGAAGCGTGGTTTTACCCGCCCCGTTGGGGCCGACAATACCGACCCGATCGCCGCGCAGGACGCTTAAGGTCACGTCACGCACGACGGTACGCTCGCCGTAGGATTTCGAAAGGCCGGTTGCTTCCATCAGAAGCTTTGAAGACATCTGTGCGTCGCTGGCTACCATCTCGACGGTGCCGACGGTGCGGCGGCCTTCGCGGCGCTCCTGCCGCAGACCGGCGAGTTCGGCGACGCGGCGCACGTTGCGCTTGCGCCGGCCCGATACGCCGTGGCGGATCCAATGTTCCTCGGCCACGATCTTACGATCAAGCTTGTGACGTTCGAGTTCCTCCTGGGCGAGAAGATCATCGCGCCAGTCCTCGAAAGCCGCGAAGCCCTGGTCGAGCCGTCGCGTCTGGCCGCGGTCGAGCCACACCGTGGCGGTGCCGAGGTTGGTCAGAAACCGCCGGTCGTGGCTAATGAGCACGAGCGCCGAGCGTGAACGCCGCAATTCTTCTTCCAGCCATTCGATGGCCGGCAGATCGAGGTGGTTGGTGGGTTCGTCGAGCAGGAGAACATCGGGTTGCGGCGCGAGGACGCGCGCGAGCGCGGCGCGGCGCGCTTCGCCGCCCGAGAGCGACTTCGGACTCTCTTCACCCGTGAGCCCCAAGTGATTGAGCAACGTACGCGCGCGGTAGGGATCGTCGTGTTCGGCGAAGGCGCTTTCAACGTAGGCGAGCACATTCGGATAGGCCGAAAGATCGGGCTCCTGGGCCAAGTAGCTGACCGAAACGCCCTGTTGAACCACAGTTTCACCACGATCGGATTCGACGATACCGGCGGCGATCTTGAGCAGGGTCGATTTGCCCGAGCCGTTACGGCCGATGAGGGACACGCGGTCGCGCGCATTGATCGCAAGCTCGGCGCCTTCCAGAAGCGGCGTCCCCCCGAACGTGAGATGGATATCCTTGAGCGCAAGAAGCGGCGGCACGAAACGACCTTCACTGTGAATGGCGCACGCGTTTAACCACAGGTTGCCGGTCAATACCATCGCCAGCAGTTGCCCAATTAAAGATATCGCGTAAAGTCCGAAATTCGTGAGCGCGCAGGGGGCGCATGGCTGAGGAAGATACGACGACGCAAGAGATCGCGGCGGTCCTGCCCGATGCCGGCGAGACCGCCGAGGCTATTGCTAAAAAGATGCGCGGCAGCGGTCGGCGGACGCGTATGCCGCCGCCGCTTCCGCCGTCAGCGCGAACGTTCATTCCCGTCGATGAAGCCGCTGGCTGGTTCGTCAGTGATTTGATGGAAGTGTCGGGGTTCGTTCGTCCGAACATGCGCCACCGTTCGGGCTATTCACATTATCGCCCGATCCTGACCAAACCGGATCCCTGGTATTTCGCCGGCCTCGTTGCGCTGGAAGCTTCAAAGATCATCGATCTGTTCCCGCAGGCGAAAGCCGACGCGATCTTGCGCGAGGTGCTGGAGCACGCGGACGCGGCCGGCGCCCGCCATGAAGTGCGCGTTTCGAGTGTGGTGCTCGGCGTGATGGGGCGTCTGGGCATGGGCCAGTTACTTCTGCACGGCAAGGTGCCCGACTTCCTGATCGCAAAAGTGATGCGCATGCTGCTGGGCTCGGCGAAAAACGCCGCCCGCTTGGTGCCCACCAAGGACGCCCATGAGCAGGTGACCTCGGCGCTCAAGATCGGACATCCCGTGTGGTGGAAGATGTTCGTGCGGCGTTTCGATGTGCGGCTTCGGGACGACGAGCCGCCGCGGCCGAAACTGATTCCGGTCAAGCCTATCGACGGCGAAGATATCATCTAAGTTAGATTTTCCGGCTATCGTACGCCCAATGCAGCAGCGCTTGGCGCTGCCGTTTGCGGCACCACAAATCTCCGGGCTCGCAGTTTTTTCTGATCTGCGCTGCATGCCGACGGATCGCCTTCCAGCGTTTGATCTGGCGTTCGTCCTCGGCGGGCATGCGCCGGCCCATGTAATACCGGCAGTACCACTGGAACCAGCCACGCGGATCATCTTCGCAAATCCATCCCTTGCGCCGCCATTCCGCAAGGGGCCGGCTGGCATCGATCCGGAAGAAATTGAGAGAGTTGTCGCGGCCCTTCGTCGCAAGCTGCGCATGGGTGAACCAGTCGTCGGGAAACTCCTTGCGGCAATCGGTCATATATTTCCCGCCGAACACACCAAGTTCCAACATTTGCTTCGGCGTAAGCTCGGGCTGGAAGTCCGGATGGAAGTCCTTCCCCATGCGCGCGACGAGTTCATAGCGGTAGCGCTTCTGCATCTTGTCGTTGACGATGACGATCTTGGGCTTCATGCGGGCTTAGAGCTTGAGATTGGCGAGAGGATGATTGTCCGCGACCAGGCGGCGCAGGCGTTCATCGAGAACATGCGTATAAATCTGCGTCGTCGAGATGTCGGCGTGACCTAGCATTTGTTGCAGGGTACGCAGATCGGCCCCATTGGCCAGAAGGTGCGTCGCGAAGGAATGACGCAGCACGTGCGGCGAGACGCGCGAGGGTGAAATGCCGGCGGCCGCGGCGATATCCTTCAGCATGAGCGCAAAACCGGCGCGCGTGAGATGGCCATCGCCGCTATCGGAGGGAAAAGCCAGCGGGAGGTTTTCGCCGGCGGCGGAATGTAACTCTCACGCACGGGCAGATAGGCGCTAAGAGCCGCGAGCGCTGCTTCGCCCACCGGCACCATGCGTTCCTTATCGCCTTTGCCGCGCACGATAATTGTGGGTTTGTTGCGCGGCACGCTGTTCAGCGGCAGCGAGACCAATTCGGAAACACGCAAGCCCGTGGCGTAGAGGAGTTCGAGCAGCGCCGTCGCCCGCAGGCCTTTGCGCGCGTCAAACGCACGCGCCGCGGCGAGAAGGCGCTCGACCTCTTCGGTGGTCAAATATTTCGGAAGCGGACGGCCGAGACGCGGGCTTTCAAGCGATGCGGCCGGATCGTCGCTGCGCACGCCTTCGGCATAAAGGAATTTAAAGAACTGACGCAGGCACGAGAGCCGCCGCGCGGCAGTGCGCGGCGCAAGGCCCATGCGGTTCATATGATCGAGATACCGCCGAAGCTGGTCGACATCGGCTTTCGCGGGATCGGATTTCAGGACCCCTTGCACATCATCGAGATCGCGCCGGTACGCTTCCAAAGTCCGCGGCGAGGCGCCTCGCTCTACCGCGAGCATCTCCAGGAATGACTCAACCTGATGGCTCACAAGCCTTCGACGAGCAGCGCCTCGACAGCCAAGGCGCGGGCATCGCGTTCGCGTCCGACGGCCAGCAGAGCGGCGATAACCTGCTGCACGGCGGCCGGCTCGACCGAGGACACGCCGTCTTCGCCCAACGCCAGCAGCGCGAACACGGCGGTTTCACCGACGCGCTTGTCACGCTGGGCTAATTGGAGACCGTTGATGATGCGCGGCGGCGTCACGGCCATGGTGACCTCGGGCGCGGACGCATCCATGGCCGGCAGCCAATCGGCCGCGGTGATGGTCTCGCCCGCGGCGGCGAGGATGTTGAGAAGGATGCCCTGAAATTCCGCACGCCGGTCGGCAGGAACTGTCTCGCGCCAGGCCGGAAGCGCTTGGGGCGGCAAACGGCCCGCTGCGCCGTTAAGCAGGCGATCGATGGGGAACAAGCCATCAGCCATTTGCCCCGCTTCGATACTGGTACGCGCCATGGAGCGCGCAAGTTCGAGCCAGGCGCGGCCCTTCTCGAGATCGCCGGCGGCGATGAGCGCGCGGGCGGCCGAGCCCGAGAACCAGACGAGCTCGGGGCTGGGCGTAATGTCCTGAATAAGAGGAGCGTAGACCTGGCCGACAGTGATGAGGTCGGGGCCATGAAGACCGCGGTCGGCCCGGGTGAGTTCGATGGCGCGGCCGATGACTTCGGCCCGCGCGGCGGGCAGGTTCTGCGCCAGCGCCGTCTGGAAGAGGTGCACGCGTTCGCGCACTGTGGCGACCGTCACCGTGGCAAGCGGCGGGGGTGGTTCGTCCTTGATGTTCATCTGCCGATAGAGAAGACGCAGGCGCTCGGGGTTGAGCGTGCCCGCACCGACCGCGCGCTCGGCCACACTGACACGGGCTTCCTCGGCCAGCTTCCGCCGCTCGGCGCGTTGAGGCGCGGGGGTCTTGTCGGCCTTATCATCGGGCGGAGGGGCGATGGCCGAGACCACGGCGAGGGTCGTCGGATCGCCGCCCTTGATGAGAGCGTCGGGAACGGGACCACCGGCCTTGGTCAGCATCATCAGATGCACGGGCTCGGGCCGGCCGAGATTGGGCGGACTGAGGCGGCGATTGCCGTTCAGCAGATCGACGGTCCAGAAGAACAGCGGGTCCTGGATTCCCTGTTCGCGCAGCACGGACAGGCCCAGCGAGGCCGCGCTCGCCTGATTGTTGGCGAAATTGCAGTACACCTGAATTTTCTGCCAGTACGGATCACCCGAGGCGCTGAGCGCAGCCTGGGCTTCGGCACAGGCGTCATTTGTACGACCGGTGATGAGCGATCCGTCGGCGCGCAGCTTGCGCAGGCCTTCGGTCATCTGATCGGCCGGCACGAGATCCATCATGGCCAGCGCATCGTCCCACGCGCCGATGGCTGCGAGTCCGATAAGGCGGGTTTCGAGAAGCCACTGCGCAGGCGGGGCGGAAAGCGCCGCGCTGGCGCCCTCGACGCCGATCACCGGCGGCGCGTCGGGCGTAGAAGACGTCGGCGGCGCGGCGGCGGACAACAGCAGGCTACGCGCGAGGCGGCGCTGCGCGAGACTGTCCATCCGCCGGGGAAGCTGGGGCAGGATGCGGCGCAGGAGTTCAAGGTCGGTGCCGCGCCACATGTCGGCGGAAAAACCGCCGCCGGCCTGATCGATGAGGCCGATGCGGTCCGGGCTCGGCGCTTCGAGCGCGCTCGAGGAGATCGCGGGCGCGGCGTCGTCGCTCGGCATCGCGTCGTCGGGCGCCGGAGCGTCGAGCGGGTCTGTCGCGGCCGTGTCACTGACGGGAGCGCCGGGCGCCGGGAGAAGCGAGACCGGCGCGTTTTGCGCGTGTGCCCCGCTGGAAACCCCTAAGCTTGAGGCCAGCAGCGCCGCGGCCACCGCGAGCGCCTTATTTGTTGAAACGCTCATTCGGAATCACTTTTTCAATGGTGGTCGTCGGCGCAGGCATATCCCATGTGGTCAGCACGGCGGCCCCTGCTACCAGCAGCACCACCACACCCAAAACGACGAATTTCACCATGCCCCAAAAGCCCTTGTTTCTTCAGTACGCCCTTGGTCAGGACAGTAGTGAAAGCGTGTGATAATGTCCATGCAACCAAAGACTTAATTGATATGCCAGGACTTTTGAGCCACGCGATCACATGAACGAGATAGCTGAAACCCCTACGCCCAGCGGAACGCGCGCGGCGCCTTACGGCGCCCGCGCGCTCGACCGTACGGTCGTGCTCGTGGGCCTGATGGGCGCGGGGAAGAGCTGTATCGGACGCCGCCTCGCGGCGCGCTTGGGCGTTGCGTTCATAGACGCCGATGCCGAGATCGAACAGGCCGCCGGCTGTTCTATCGCCGAAATTTTCGAGA
>CANJEU010000019.1 GCA_947473445.1 Fidelibacterota bacterium
CCTTCTCCACCGCGCCCCTCAAATTCGTCAGCTACGAATATGATCACGGTCCCAGCTTCGGCGCCGTGGTCGGCGAGGATATCGTCGATCTCTCCGACGCCGGCCCGTCCTTGCGCGCGGTTCTGGCCGGAGGGCCGCTCGGCGCCCTCGAAGCGGTCGTCGCGCGCCGCAAGCGCACCGTCGCGCTCGATCACGTGGTGTTGTTGCAGGTCATCCCGGACGCGTCGCGCGTCATCTGCGTCGGACGCAATTACGCCGACCATGTCAAAGAACTCGGCAACGCGGTTGCGCCGAACCCGGTGCTGTTCATGCGCACCACCCAGTCGCTTGTCGGCCACCGGCAATCCATCGTCGCGCCAAGCGCCTCGCGCGAATACGACTATGAAGGCGAGCTTGCCCTCGTCATCGGCCGGGGCGGGCGGCGTATTCCGCCCGAGCGGGCCTTAAGCCACGTCGCCGGCTACACCTGTTTCCTCGACGGCAGCGTGCGCGACTATCAGAAACACTCCTTCACGGCCGGGAAGAATTTCGATTCCTCAGGCGCCTGCGGTCCGTGGCTTGTCCCGGCTACGGCCGTGCCCGATCCGCAAAACCTTATGCTCACCACCCGCATCAACGGCGAAGTGATGCAGCGCGCCAGCACCGCCGAGATGATTCACTCCGTGGCGGAGCTCATCTCCTACATCTCGATCTTCACTCACCTCGAGGTCGGCGACGTCATCGCCACAGGCACGCCGGCCGGCGTCGGCCTCGGCCGCACCCCGCCCCGTTGGCTCGAACCGGGCGATAAGGTCGAAGTCGAGATCGAGAATATCGGCGTGCTCGCAAATACCGTAATCTCCGAGCCGTCGGTGTGAGTGAACCTGGGGCACAACACCAAACTCCCGCGTCATCCTGGGGCTTGTCCCCAGGATCCAGGGTCGCAAAACTGGGTGTGTGCCGTAACATCGGTGGGGGCCGCATGACGCAGCGCTTGAACACCCTGGACCCTGGGCATGCGCCCAGGGTGACGGTTTAATTTATGTGGTCATACTTCGCACGGCGGCTGCTGATCGGCGTGCCCACGCTGTTCGCTGTCGTCCTGTTCTGCTTCTTCCTCATGCGCCTCGCGCCCGGCGGGCCGTTCGACGGTGAAGCGCCTGTGCCGCCCGAGGTGCTCGCCAACCTGCGCGCCCGGTATCATCTCGACGATCCCCTCTGGCAGCAGTTCTTCTCCTATCTCGGCAATCTACTGCGCGGCGACTTTGGCCCCTCGTTCAAATATAAGGACTTCACGGTCACCGAACTGATCGCCCAAGGCCTGCCCGTCAGCATCGAGAACGGACTCTCGGCGCTCTTCATCGCCATCCTTATCGGTCTTCCGCTCGGCATCACCGCGGCCTTGTCGCAAAACACCGCGCGCGATTACGCGGTCTCGGGCCTTTCGATGATCGGCATCGTCATCCCGACCTTCGTCACCGGACAGATTCTCATCCTCGCCTTCGGTGTCTGGCTGCGGTGCACGCCGTTCCAGCTTCCCGCCGGCGGGTGGAACGACGGCGCGTTCGCCAACCGCATCCTGCCCGTCACCGTACTCGCGCTGCCTTTCATCGCCTATATCGCGCGCATCTCGCGGGCCAGCATGATCGAGGCGTTGCGCGCCAACTTCGTGCGCACGGCGCGCGCCAAGGGCTTGCCCTACCGCACGGTCATTCTGCGCCATGCGCTCAAAACCGCGCTCATGCCGGTGGTGACATTCCTGGGTCCCGCCACGGCCTTCATTCTCACCGGCTCCATGGTCGTGGAAACCATCTTCCAGATCCCAGGTATCGGCCGCTACTTCGTCCAAGGCGCGCTCAACCGCGACTATACGCTCGTCATGGGCGTCACCATTGTCGGCGCGGCCTTCGTCATCATCGCCAATATCATTGTCGATATGATCTACGGCGTTCTCGATCCGAAGGTGCGTTATGAGTAGCCTCAACCTCACCTCTACGCATGCGGGCGCGCTCGAGGCCGCCGCCGAAGTGGAAGGCCGCAGTTTATGGCAGGACGCGTGGCGACGCCTACGGTCCAACCGGGCCGCCTATGTCAGCATGATCATTCTTGCCATCGTCGCGCTCGCCTGTGTCGCTCTCCCTTATGCGCTTCCCTGGGCTTATGACGCGATCGACTGGGATCACGTCGAAGCCATGCCGCCGAATTTCGAGCTCGGCCATTATCTCGGCACCGATTCCGTCGGCCGCGATTTGCTCGCGCGCACGCTCGTCGGCGGTCGCATTTCTCTTATGGTCGGTGTCCTCGCAACCCTTGTCGCGCTGCTCATCGGCGTCACTGTCGGCGCGGTCGCGGGCTACCTGGGCGGGCGGGTCGATCAACTGCTCATGCGCTTTGTCGACCTGCTCTATTCGGTGCCGCTCACCTTCTTCGTGATCATTCTCATGGTCATGTTCGGGCGCAATTTCATCCTCATGTTCCTCGCCATCGGCGCGGTCGAATGGCTCACCATGGCGCGCATCGTGCGCGGTCAGACGTTGTCGCTGAAGAACAAGGAGTTCATCGAAGCCGCGCGCGCTTCGGGTGGCTCGACCTTCAGCATCATCGCCCGGCACATCGTGCCCAACGTGCTCGGGGTCGTGATCGTCTATGTCACGCTCACCATTCCACAAGTCATCCTGCTCGAAAGCTTCCTCTCCTTCCTCGGCCTTGGCGTGCAGGAGCCGCTCACAAGCTGGGGCGTGCTGCTCAACGAAGGCGCGGCCGAGCTTGAAGCCAATCCCCGCACCCTCATCGTGCCGGCGGTGTTCATGACCGTTACCTTGTTCTGCTTCAACTTCATCGGCGACGGTCTGCGCGACGCCCTCGATCCGAAGGACCGCTGATGGCCCTTCTCGATATTCAAAACCTCACCGTCAAATTCGCGACGCAGGATGGTGAAGTCTCCGCCGTCAGCGATGTGTCGCTCCACGTCAACAAAGGCGAGTGCCTCGGCATCGTCGGTGAATCCGGTTCGGGCAAAAGCCAGACCTTCATGGCCGCCATGGGCCTGCTCGCAGGCAACGGCAAAGCGTCCGGCAGCGTGCGCTTCGGCGATACCGAACTCCTGACCGCGAACGAACGTACCCTCAACACCATCCGCGGCAACAAACTCGCCATGGTGTTCCAGGACCCCATGACCTCGCTCACGCCGCATATGCGCGTCGGCCGTCAGCTCACGGAAGTGTTGCAGCGCCATCGCGGGCTCGACAACGCCGCGGCACGCGCCGCCGCGATCGCTATGCTCGCCCGCGTCCAGGTGCCCGAACCCGAGCGGCGCTTCCAAATGTATCCCCACGAACTTTCCGGCGGCTTACGGCAACGCGTCGTGCTCGCCATGGGGTTGCTGTGCGGGCCCGAGCTCGTCATCGCCGATGAACCCACCACCGCTCTTGATGTGACGGTCCAGGCCCTCGTGCTTGAACTCATTCGCGAGCTGAAAGACACGCAAGGCACGTCCTTCGTGCTCATCACGCATGACCTTGGCGTGGTCGCGGGCCTCGCCGATCGCGTGGCCGTCATGTACGCGGGGCGCATTGTTGAAAGCGGCACGGTGGACGAAATCTTCGCCGCGCCCAAACATCCCTATACAAAGGGGCTGCTGGCCTGCACGCCGCGCCTTGATGATCCGCCGACCGTGCTTCTTGAAACCATCCCCGGCCAGCCGCCGAACCTGCAGAACCTGCCCACAGGCTGTTCCTTCCATCCCCGCTGCGTGTCCGCGTTTGAACCCTGTCCCGTCAAACGGCCGCTCCTTGTGCCTGCGGGCAATACCCTCAACGCCTGCTTCCTCAATCACATGCAGGCCGCATCATGAGCGAGCCATTGCTTGATGTGCGCGATCTGAAAGTTCATTACCCGGTGCGCACCGGCGGCTTCCTACACGGCGCCTACACGCCGCTGAAAGCCCTCGACGGCGTCAGCTTCGATCTCAAGGCCGGCGAAACGCTCGGCATCGTCGGTGAATCGGGCTGCGGCAAGTCCACACTCGGCCGCGCGGTTCTGCAGCTTCTGCCTGCTACGTCGGGCGCGGTCGCCTGGCTTGGCCGTAACCTCACCGAACTCGATACGAAGGGCTTGAAGGCCGCGCGCGAGCATATGCAGATCGTCTTCCAGGATCCGCTCGCCAGCCTCGATCCCCGCATGACCGCGGGCGACATCATCGCCGAACCCTTGCGCAATTTTCGCGGGTCACTCTCGAACACCGAGATCAAAGCCAAGGTGAAGGACATGATGGCGCGGGTGGGTCTGCACCCGGCCATGGTGAACCGCTATCCGCATGAATTCTCTGGCGGTCAATGCCAGCGCATCGGCATCGCGCGCGCCATGATCCTTGGTCCCAAACTCGTGGTCTGCGACGAACCGGTCAGCGCGCTCGATGTCTCTATCCGTGCGCAGGTGGTCAACCTGCTCATGGAACTGCAGCGCGCCATGAATCTCACCATGATCTTTATCAGCCACGACCTTTCCATCGTGCGCCACATTTCTCACCGCGTCATGGTGCTCTATCTTGGCAAAACCATGGAGATCGCTAGCCGCGACGCGCTTTATGCCGCGCCGCGCCATCCCTACACCCAGGCGCTACTCGCGGCGGTGCCGGTGCCCGATCCTGTGAAAGCGCGGGCGCGTGCGAAAATTGTGCTTACCGGGGAATTGCCATCCCCCCTCAATCCGCCGTCGGGCTGCGTTTTCCGCACCCGCTGCCCCCGTGCGACGTCCCTTTGCGCCGAGGTTGAACCCCCGCGCGAGGGGCCAGACGCCGGCCATGACGTCTGGTGTCATCACTGGCGCGCGCCTACACTGGCCCCATGAAATACATGTCCAAAAATCTCTCCCGCACCCTCCTCTGCCTCGTCGCCTTCGCGCTCGCAGCGCCCGCTCATGCGCAGGCCGTCAAACCGCTGCCGGCCCAGGAATTTCCCGAAGGCTTCACCGGCAAGTCCGAACCCAAAAGCGGGTCGGGCCAGGAATGGATGGTCGCGGCGGCGAACCCTTACGCGGTGCAAGCGGGCGCGGACATTCTCGCCGCCGGCGGCTCCGCGCTCGACGCGGCCATTGCCGTCAACCTCGTGCTCAATCTGGTCGAACCGCAATCCTCGGGCATCGGCGGCGGCGCGTTCATCGTGCATTGGGACGCGAAAGCCGGCGCGGTGCGCACCTACGACGGCCGCGAGAAGGCGCCCGCGGCGGCCGAAGAAAACCGCTTCCTCACCAAGGACGGCAAACCCATGGGCCGCATGCAGGCCATCGTCGGCGGCAAATCCGTCGGCGTGCCCGGCCTCATCCGTGTCATGGAACTCGCCCACAAGAGTCACGGCAAGCTGCCCTGGGCGCGCATCTTCCAGCCGGCCATCACGCTCGCGGAAAACGGCTTCCCCATTTCGCCGCGTTTGAACGCGCTTCTCGCCGGCGACCGCAATCTCGCCGCGCTCGAACCGGCGAAGTCGTTTTATTACGACGCGAATGGTCAGGCGAAAGCCGTCGGCACCATATTGAAGAATCCCGCCTTCGCCGCCACCTTGCGCGCTATCGCCGAAAAAGGCGCCGACGCCTTCTACACCGGCCCCATCGCGGCCGAAATCGTGCGCACCGTCACCAGTGCGCCGCAAAACGCCGGCGACATGACGCTCGAAGATCTCAAGAACTACAAAGCCGTCGAACGCACGCCCGTATGCGGCGCCTATCGCACGTATAAAGTCTGCGGCATGGGTCCGCCGTCGTCGGGCGGAATCGGCGTCATCCAGAGTCTCGCCGTGCTTGAACCGCACGACCTGCGCACCCTGGGCCCCAAGTCACCCACCTCGTATCACTTGCTCGCCGAAGCGGGCCGTCTGTCCTTCGCCGATCGCGCCGTATACATGGCCGATCCCGACGTCGTGCCGGTTCCGGTCGAAGGCCTCATCGCGCCCGATTATCTCAAAGCCCGCGCGGCCCTGGTCAAGGAAGACGCGCGCATCCCCGTCGCTGAAGCCGGCAACGTTCCCACCAAACGCGCCTATGCGCCGGCCGATAGTCCCGAACTTCCCTCAACCACGCACTTCTCCATCGTCGATCGCGACGGCAATGCGGTCGCCATGACCAGCACCATCGAAAGCGGCTTCGGCTCGCGCCTGATGTCGGGCGGCGGCTTCATTCTCAACAATCAGCTCACGGACTTCTCTTACGAAGACGTGGCCGAACAACGCAGCGTCGCCAATCGCGTCGGCGGGGCCAAACGTCCACGCAGTTCCATGACGCCCACCATGGTGTTCAACAAGGACGGCAAACTGGAAATGGTGCTGGGCTCGCCCGGCGGTCCGGCCATCGTCGGCTTCGTCGTGAAAACGCTGGTCGCCATGATCGATTGGGACATGTCGCCGGCGAGTGCCGCCGCCGCGCCCTTCGTGCTCGGTATGGGAAATATGGTCACGCTCGAAGAAGAACTTGCACCGGTAAAACCCGCGCTCGAACAACTCGGCCACACCGTGCGCCTTAACAACGCCGCCAGCGGCATCCACGCCATCCGCATTACGAAAGATGGCCTCCTCGGCGGCGCCGACCCGCGCCGCGAAGGTGTTGTCATCGGGAAATAAAGTTCGCCGCGCGACCCTCACCCCTTCCTCTCTCCCGCAAGCGGGAGGGTGAGGGGCTTCTATCGATGTCGGTGCTGAAAAGAGTTCGCGTGTAGGCGACGTCGGCGAATTACCGCCCCGCCTGCGTCAGCTCCACCATATGCCCATCAGGGTCATAGGCATAAACCCGCGGGCCGGACGGTCCGCCCGCGGTGAAGCCGCTGGGCCCGCGTTCGATCCGCGCGCCGATACGGTCCAGCGCGCCGTAGGCCAGCTGCAGATCCGGCACGACAAGACCAAGAATGACATCGCCCGTGCCAAGGCCCATCAGATTGCCCCGGGCGCTGGCGAGCGGCGGGCGGTCGTACCACAGCAGTGCGATCTCCGAGGCCTGCCCGTCCCCCTTGAGCACTACGATGCGGCTGCGGGTGGCGTCGGCCGTCAACGGCAATTCGTTCAGACCGTGAATCTGTTGTGCGCCGGTGCGCGCTTCGTCGGAAATCTTGGTCAGACCCAACCGCTCATAGAAAGCGATGGACTTGTCGATGTCGGACACGACCAAGGTCACCCGCGCGATGGTTGCGGCCGCGGCCCCGCCAGAGAACGCCATCACGGTAAGAGCAAAGAGAACGGTGAAGAAAGCTGCGCGCACGATTGATCTTTCGACGTTAATTGCGGGCGGATTTTGGTCCGGCCCCGCCTCAAGCGCAAGGCGGCACGGTTTGTGCGGGGCGTCTCTAAAAAACCGCGAAGTTTGGTCGGCGGTGATCCTCTCAACTGGCGGGCGTGCGATTCCGCCGTCTTTCGGGCGTTGGCCGCCGCCACCGCCCTAGGGGTGAAGCCCGCCACCACGAAGCGAATTCGTCCTCGTAATACGCACGCGATGGGTAGGCATGACGGGCTATCCTTGCTAAAAGCCACAGATCATGTCCGAGAGGCGATTTATTCCATGAATTCCGCCCGCGACCGTTTTGTCGCCTTTGCCTTTTGTTGGGCCGACATCCTGATCGAACTGGATCCGCAGCAGCGGATTTCCTTTGTCGTGGGCGCCACAAAATCGCTGCTGGGCTTAGGGCCTGAAGGCCTCATCGGCCGAAATTTCATGGACGTTGTTTCCCCGAAGGACCGCGTCCTGGTCAGCCAGCTTTTGCGAATGACGGCAAAAAAAGGCCGCATTGACAATGTGAAAATAAAGCTGCAGGGCGCTAAAGGCCTCACGCCGCCGCTGGGCTTTGCCGGCTACGTCATGCCGGATCTGAAGGACCATTTCTTCCTGGCCTTCCGCACCCAGGCGCACCTCACGGAGAAAGGCGAAGCCGAAACCGGTGTCGCGCGCGACAAAGGTACAGGGCTCCTCACGGGCGATTCCTTCTCGCAGCTCGCTGTCGAGAAACTCAAGGCCTCGGGCGCCAACGCCGAACTGACCCTCGTCAATCTGCCCGGCTTCGACACCCTCGCTGAAAGCCTGAGCGAGGAAGAACGCGAACACCTGCTCACCACCGTCGGCACCACACTCCGCGCCAACTCTCTTGGCGGTGATGCCGCCGGGGAAGTCGGCGACGGCAAGTTCGGGATCGTCGCCCAAAAGGGCATGGACGTCGCGGCCCTCGAAGCCCAGCTGACCGAAGCCACCAAGGCGTTTGACCCCACCGGCAATGGCGTCACCGCGCAGGCCGGCACCGTCGACGTCAATGTCGACGGTGTCAACGAAGGCGATCTCGCCAAGGGCCTCGTCTACACCATCAATCACTTCAAGGAACAGGTGGGCGATAGCTTCAACGTGAAGGATATCGCCGCCAACATGAATAAGTTGGTGGCCGAGACGGTCGGGTCCCTCAATAAGTTTCGCAACCTCGTCGGCGGCAACGATTTCCAGATCGCCTTCCATCCCATCTTGGACGCGCGCACCGGCGCGGTGCATCACTATGAAGCGCTCGTGCGCTTTAATGGGAAGTTCGAGGAAAGCCCCTACAAGTACATCACCTTCGCAGAAGAGACCGGCCTCATCACCGAGTTCGACATCGCCATGGCGCGCAAATGCGTCGACTGGCTGCGCAAGAACCGATCCGACAAAGTCTCTATCGCGGTGAATATATCGGGCATGTCGGTCGGCAACGATCAGTACTCTAAAGAGCTGCACGCCATGCTCGATGCCGACACATGGCTCTCGAATTTCCTCGTGTTTGAACTCACCGAATCAGCGCGCGTGGCCGATCTCGCGCAGGCCAATAATTTCGTGCAGGGCCTGCGTAAAAAAGGCTTCCACGTTTGCCTGGACGACTTCGGCGCCGGCGCGGCCAGTTTCCAGTATCTCTCGGTGCTTGAAGTCGATGTCGTCAAACTCGACGGCAGCGCGGTGAAAAACGCGCAAACCGCGCCCAAGGGCCGCGCCTTCCTCAAGGCGCTCACCACGCTCTGCAAAACCATGGACGTCGAAACCATCGCCGAAATGGTCGACAGCAAGGAAAGCCTCGAATTCGTGCGCGATTGCGGCGTCGAATACGTGCAGGGCTTCCTCTTCGGCAAGCCCGACGCCGATCCCCGAAGCTTCATCAAAAAGCTCGACCGGAAGCTGTTCGCTTAAGAAAAATCGCTCGGCGGCGGCTTAAGCGACGCGCGACGGCCGCCAACTAAAACCAAACCATCTTTCCGGTCAGATCGCGGTGATCAAAACTCGCCCCGCACGACTGCGCGCCCAGCGCGCCGGCGGCCAGCGCCATCACGCCGATGCCCCACGCCGGCAGAACCGCGCCGCGTGAAACGACATCGGCCCCGATGACAGCGATGAACGGCATCGCGCCGAACGAATACGCGCGGCATTTCCAGCGCAGCACGGCTGCCTGTAAATCCGAGATTCGATTCATTCTGAAAAGTCCCCAGTCCCACGTGAAAGCAGGTCGCCCCGGACCCGATACCCGCTTCACTGATAGTGCGGGGCCCGGCTGCGGCCAAGCCGGTTCTTCACCTTACGCATCCCTACGGGATTCACGCAGCGCGCGCGAAAGTCCTGATTTTTTCCACCATCGACACCAACCCATTGCGGCGGCTGGGACTTAGGTGCTGATCGAGGCCCAGCGTGCGAAACGCCGCTTCCGGATCGATCCCGCCGATCTCTTCGGGCGTCTTGCCGGCATATAAGCTTCCCAGCACCGCGATCAGTCCTTTGACGATATGGGCGTCGCTATCGGCCGCGAAAGCGAATCGATTCGGGTCCCCGTCAGGATGGCCCGGCACCAGCCACACCTGACTCATGCAGCCGCGCACTTTGTAAGACTCGGTTTTGAAGGCCTCGGGAAAGTCCGGCAACTTCCGCCCCAGGTCGATCAGATAGCGGTAGCGATCTTCCCAGTCGTCGAACAAGCCGAAGTTCTCCGCCAGCTCCTCGAAGGTCAATTCCGGGGCGATCATTGTTACAGAAGGGGCGGGGTTTTCACTCATGAACGGGGAATCTTACACGAAGCGGCTGACGGATTTTTGTACAAGATGGCACACCTTGAGTGGGATGCAGGCGCGAATGCTATCGCGCTTTTCGAAGTTGGGGGTTAGCGCGTGCCTGACGGTCAGAACGGCGTTCTGGACTTTTGGAACTGGGGCGTCAATGACGTTGCGGTCTCCACGCCCGTCTCCGTCGCGCCGTTGCCGCAGTTTGAACGTCCCGCCTACGAGCCTCAACCGTTCAAATGGGGTAGTAGCGGGGCGCCCGGCACCAGCGGCGGCACAATCACGTGGAGCATGGGCGCTCAGATTCCGACCGGGGCGCCCTACACAAGTTCCGCAAGCACCGTTGGCGCCGATTTTCAGTCCACGATTCGCGCCGCCTTCGCACGCTGGGATGAGGTCGGCAACTTTACCTTCGTCGAAATAGCCGACAGTTCCGCCGCGAATATCAGTGTCGTGTTCGACGAACTGGCTGGCGAGGGCGCCAGCACACTTGGCATCGCCAATACCAGGTATTCCACCACCACCGGTCTTTCGCTGCGCGCCTACATCAGATTCGATATCGGCCGCACGTGGCGAAATCTCGCCGGCGCAAGCTACACCGTCGGCAGTACGTCATCGACACCCACCAATCTCTACGCTGTTGCGCTTCACGAAATCGGGCATGCCCTCGGCTTGGCGCATGAGAACGATTTCACCACCCTCATGAATTCCTATTACAACGAGGGCATCAATGATCTGACGAGTGATGAAATCGCAGGAATTCATTACCTGTACGGAACCGGCGGTTCCGTGCCCACGGTGCCGTCGGCGGATGATTACGCGGAAAGTACGGCAACCACCGGCACAGTTGCCGTGGGCGGCAGCGTCACAGGAAATGTGGACTTCGCCGATGACCGCGATTGGTTCGCCGTCACGCTGACGGCGGGCACAACTTACCGCATCGACCTGAGTGGCAACACGCTCGCCGATCCTTTGCTGGCGGTGCGTAACTCAAACGGCACGCTTCTCGCTTATGATGACGATTCCGGCCCCGGCCTGGACTCGCTGCTGACCTATACCGCGACAACAACGGGCATCTATTACCTCGAGGCCCAGTCCGTATCGTATACGGCTACCGGCACCTACACTCTAACGGTTGCACAGGTCGCAGCCGTCGTGGACGACTACGCCGGCTCGACCGCGACCTCGGGAGCCCTGGCGGTCGGAAGCTCAGTATCGGGGAATATTGAGCGCTCCTCCGATAGTGACTGGTTCCGAGTGACGCTCACGGCGGGAACGACATATCGCATCGATCTCACCGGCGTCACCTTGGCCGATACATGGCTGGTGCTGCGGAATTCGAGCGGCGGCCAGATTACGCTCGACCATGATTCCGGCCCCGGCCTCAGCTCGCAGATCAATTATACGCCGACGTCCACCGGTACTTATTACCTGGATGCCCAAGGCTATCTGTCGACCCACACCGGTACTTATACGCTCTCGCTCACGCAGACCGCTGTCGATGACTACGCGGCAAGTGCGGCAACGACAGGCGTGCTCGCGGTCGGTGGAACCGCCTCCGGGAACATTGATCGTGCCTACGACAGCGACTGGTTCCGCGTCACTCTCACGGCGGGCACGACTTATCTCATCAATGTCAATGGGACCACGCTGACTGACCCTTATGTCAGGCTCCGGAACTCAAGCGGCACACTCATCACGGCCGACAACGATTCCGGTGTGGGCCTCAATCCCCAAATCAGCTATGTGCCGACGGTTACAGGCACATACTACATCGACGTACAGGGGTATCTGTCTACGCACACCGGCACTTACAACGTGACGCTGGCGCAGGTGGTGGACGACTATGCAAATTCGATCCTCTCCACCGGCGCCCTCACCTCGCCCGGAAGCGTCAGCGGACGTATTGAGACCTCCGGCGACTCAGATTGGTTCCGCGTTTCGCTCACGGCCAGCTACACCTATTCATTCTCCCTTACAGGGACGACGCTGTCGGATCCTTACCTCTATCTACGCAATGCCGCAGGAAGTGTTTTAGCCTCTGATGATGATTCCGGACCCGGCCTGAATGCGCTCATCACGTACCGGCCGACGACGACGGGGGCGTATTACCTCGACGCTCGCGCGCTTGGCACCGGCACAGGTAACTACTCGCTCGCGGTGAGCGAGACGCCCCCGGCAGATGATCATCTGGCGACAACGGCAGCGACGGGTACGCTGACGGTGATAGGAACGACCGGGTTCGCGGTCGGTACCATAGAGACCTCCGGCGATCGAGATTGGTTCAGGGTGTCTCTTCTCGCCGGCACCTCATATGTTTTTGAAGCGCAGGGCACGGAACGCACAGGCTACACGCTCGCCAATCCCACGCTCACCTTACGCAATTCCGCCGGCGCTAGCCTCGCAAGCGACGATGATTCCGGCACGGGTCTGAGCGCGCTTTTCTATTACACGCCGACGTCATCAGGCACTTACTACCTCGATGTGGGCGCCACCGGCACCGGCACGGGCATTTACTACGCCGCATATACAAGTGGCGTTACGCCGCCCGACGACTACACGGCGACCACCGCCACCACCGGCGTCGTCACCCCCGGAACGCCCGGAACCGCCGCCAGCGGGACGATCAATACGGCGGGAGATACCGACTGGTTCCGCACAACATTGACCGCAGGTACATCCTATCGGTTCCGCCTCACCAATGGCTCGCTCACAGGCGCCCACCTCTATGTCCGAGACTCCGCCGGAACGATCGTCACCAGCGACATCGACGGCAATGGAAATCCGGAAATTCTCTATACGCCCACGACATCGGGCAGCTATTACCTCGATGCGCGGGCCGCCACCGCGACGGCCACCGGCACCTATTCGGTTGCCGTTGACAATGTCTCGGCCGAGGACCTTGCGGCAACAACGGCGACCACTGGATCCATTGCCGCCGGCGCCACGCTGACCAGCACAATCGGGGTTGCGGGCGACGTCGACTGGATCCGCGTCACCCTCACCGCCGGCACGCTCTATCAATTCGATGGCCGCGGCGCCGCCACCTTCGGCGGAACGCTCGCCGATCCTTTGCTGCAGCTTCTCAATTCCAGTGGCGCGGTTGTCCGCAGCGATGACAACAGCGGGGCGGACAACGATTCCCGCCTGCTCTATACCGCCGCGTCAACGGGCACGTACTACATTGCCATGCGGTCCACCTCGGCCACAGCAACGGGCACCTATACCGTCGGCGTCACCGCAAACCCCGATGATTTCACCACCACGACGGCAACCGCCGGCGTTGCAACGGTTGGCGGCACGACGTCGGGCACCACCGAAGTCGCCGGTGACCGTGACTGGTTCCGCGCGATTCTCACCGCGGGTACGTCTTATGCCATCGAAGTGCGCGGCACCTCGCCGGGCAGCGGTTTGCGGTGGACTCAATCGTCCGTCGTTCTGCGTGATGCGTCGGGCGCGCAGCTTGCAAGCGACACAAAAAGCGGATTGGGCGCGGCGGCGCGCCTGATCTACACGCCCAGCACCACCGGCGCGTTCTATATCGACGCGCTCGCCTATAGCACCGGGGTCGGCGGCTACAATGTCACGGTCACCGCCGCTGCGGCGTCAATGGCTCCCTCCAGGGTTGCCGAATCG
>CANJEU010000020.1 GCA_947473445.1 Fidelibacterota bacterium
CGTATCGATACGCCCGGCGCCTGGCAGATGCCCCAAGGCGGTATCGATAAGGATGAACTTCCGCGAGCCGCCGCGTTGCGCGAACTTCAGGAAGAAACCGGCACCGACAAGGCGCGCATTCTGGCCGTCTCGCGGACATGGCTGCGCTACGATCTGCCTGCTGACCTTCAGAAAAAAGTCTGGAAGGGGAAGTATCGCGGACAGGAACAGAAGTGGTTCCTGATGCAGTTCACCGGGCGGGACGCGGACATCGACATCGCGACGGAGCACCGGGAATTCGCGGCCTGGAAATGGGCGCGCTTCGAAGACTTGCCCAAGCTGATCGTTGGCTTTAAACGCGACATCTATGCCCAGGTGGTCGCCACCTTCAAAGAGAAGGTGAAGACATTGCGCGCCGCGCCGCCAAAAAAAGCCGCGAAGCGCGCAACGAAATCCGCGCGAAAACGCGCTTAGTTATTTCGGCTGGAAGATCTGGACACCCCGGCGGCGTGTGCCGGGATACAGCGCGCCGTTCGGGCCCAGGGCTAATTGATGTGCCGGCATGTCGACCTTGCCGATGATCTTGCCGCTCTTGGGATCGAACTTGAACAGGAACGGATCAGTCGCGAATTCCGCATCGCGTGGCTGCGTGCCCACGTAGACACCGCCATCGGGCGCCGCGACGACGGAGAACAACTGTCCGCCAAATTTCTTTTCGCCAAGATATTTTCCCGTCTGATCGAACCATTGCACGCGGCCGTTCTCGCGGTCGGCGACATAGACCGTTCCATCTTCAGCGATCGAAATGGCGTGCACGTTCATGAATTGGCCGGGTCCGGTGCCCTTCTCGCCCCATTCCTTCAGCTTCTTACCATCGGGTGCATATTCGATCACGCGGCTGTTGCAGTAGCCGTCGGAGATGAACAAATGGCCGCTTTTTGCGAAGGCGATGTCAGTCGCCCCACAGAAGGCGCGTTTGAGATCGGGAATGCCGCCGATGTCGATCTCCATCAGCTTCTTACCTTCGGGTGAGAACTTGAGGACCATCGAGGTCGAGGAGTCGATCGTCCAGACATTGCCGGTGGGGTCAACTTTGATGCCGTGGGGGATGGTGTACATGCCCTTGCCGAACGACCGCAGAATCTTGCCCTTGGGATCCATCACGACGATTGGGTCCCCATCTTGCGGGGGCTTCGCCTCGCTAGGGCGATGCAGCGCATAGATGGTGCCGTCCTTTCCGGCCGCGACGGCCGAAGGACCGATCAGCGCGGGGTTGACCGGCACATCGATGATCTGACCGGGAAGAATTGGCGTGTCCTTGGCGATCGCGCGTAAGGCCAGCGAGTCGGCTTTTCGTTCGGGCGAAAGCTCGCGTTGTTGCGCGAATGCGGCGCCTGACATGAGGGCGCCGATAACAATGCCGCTCAAGATGATTGTCCGCATGACCTTCTCCCCTTTGAATGGACTTCGTCCCACTCTGCGACACTTTTTTGGCCGCGACAATGTGGGCCGTGGTATCACGATAAGGTGAGGACGTCGGACATGGCCCGAGGGGGGAGCAATGCGATCGACGGTCGTGAAGCTTGAACGGCGGGGCGCGGCGCTTGCGGTCCTCGCGGTGATTTTGGTTTCGGCGTATCAGGCGCTGTTTTTCCTGGCGCCGGACGTGATGAGCGCCCCTTTATGGCCCGATAGCGCTCTCACTGTCGCCCTCCTGCTTGGAAACCTGTCACTTGTCATACCGGTGGTGTTCGCTTGGTGGATGATCGCCGCCGACAAGCCGGACGGCGAGACGTTCGACGCCTCGCACCGGTGACGGCGGCGTCATGAACTCCTCACCCAGCGCCGTCTCCATCTTGCTCTTTTTCACGGTCATCGCGATCACGCTGGCGATCACCTATTGGGCCAAGAAGCGCAGCCGCACCACGAGCGAACTTTACGCTGCGGGCGGACAGATCAAGGCCTGGCAGAACGGATGGGCGATTGCCGGCGACCTCTTGTCCGCGTCCACCTTCCTCGGCGGCATGGGGATGTTTTTTTTCGCCGGCTATGACGCCGTCATATACATGTTCGCCCCGCTCTTGGGGTTCATCGTGATGCTCGGGTTTGTGGCTGGGCCGATGCGCCGTCTGGGCCGTTTTACTTTCGTCGACGCCGCCGCGACACGGCTTTCGCCAGTCCCCATCCGCATCATCGGCGCCCTAAGCGCGCTGGCGGTGACCCTCATGTATCTCGTCGGTCAGATGCTGGGCGTCGGGGGGCTGATCGAAATCATGTTTGGCATTCCCTACGAAGCCGCCGTCGTTCTGGTCGGGATGCTGATGGTGATCTATGTCGCCTTCGGGGGAATGCTGGCGACCACGTGGGTTCAATTGACCAAGGCCGTGCTCTTGGTTTTCGGAGTGACGGTGCTTGGGGTGCTCGCGCTTTCACACTTGAACTTCAGCATGGATGAGCTTTATCGGCGCGCGAGCGAGGTTCACAAGCTGGGCGCGGCCCTGCTGCAGCCAGGGGGCCTTGGGCTATCGGGCCTCGAAAGCGCATCTTTGAGCATCGCGCTCATCCTCGGGATGCCGGGCATGCCCCATATCCTGATGCGCTTCTTCACCGTACCCGACGCGATCACCGCCCGCCGGTCGCTGGCCATCAGCATCACGATTGTCGGCTTCGTCTATTACGTTGTGGTGTTCATCCTTGGGCCGGCGGGCGTTGCGCTTCTGGCCGCCAACCCCGCCTATACGAATGCGTCCGGAATGGTACCCGGCGGTTCGAACATGGTGGCGCTGCACCTTGCGCATTTCCTGGGTGGAGAGGTTTTGTTCGGGTTGATCGCCGCCGTCGCTTTCGCGACCATTCTTGCGGTGGTGGCCGGCCTTACGGTCGCGGCGGCCTCGTCCATCTCGCACGATCTCTATGCGAAGGTGTTCGCGCGCGGCGCGGTTTCGGAGACAAAGGAGAAATTAGTCTTTCGCGTCTCGACCGTTTTGATCGGCCTCCTCGGCGTGGGTCTTGGCATCGCGTTCAAGGGACAAAACATCCTGTTCCTCACAGGCCTCGTGTTTTCCATCGGCGCAAGCGCGTGTTTTCCCATTCTCATCATGGCGATGTATTGGTCGCGCCTGACCACGCCAGGGGCTGTCGCGGGCGGGGCAACAGGCCTTGCGCTTTCCGTCGGCCTGATCGTGCTTGGGCCCAGCGTTTGGGTGCAGGTGCTGGGCAACGCGTCGCCGATCATTCCGCTCAGCCAGCCGGCGATCATTTCCGCGCCGGCCGCCTTCCTGGTGATGATCGTGGTTTCGTTGCTGACGCGTGAGCCAGATCGATTGCGCGTAGCGCAGCCGGCCTAATACTCCGAGAAAATCCGCTGCAGTTCTTTCGGATCGCGTGTTTTGGTCAGCGCGAGCATCAGGAGAATGCGCGCCTTCTGGGGATTGAGGGTATCGGCGGCAATCATGCCGAAGGGTTCGTAGTCCTTGGTCGCCGTCACGCGTCCGTTTCCAACCCGGCTGGAGCGCACGAAGATGGGGCGAACCTCGGGCTTCATCTTCATCGTCGGCGCCAGAGCGTTCCGTTCAGCGGTGGAAATGTCGCCCGCGCCCGTTCCGGCAAAAACGATTCCTTGCGAGTCGGCTTTCACCAGGGCATCGACCAACCCGAGCGTGGGCTGGATGTAGGCGTAAAGGATGTCGACGGCCGGTAACGTATCGAGCTTCGAGACATCGAATTCGGATTTGGCCGTATGGCGATGAACCGGCGCCCGATAGAAGGCGACCTTGTCCTCGTCGATATATCCGAGATAGCCGAAGTCCGTGGGACGGAAAGCTTCAACGCGCGAGGTATGTTCCTTCGTGACGTCGCGCGCCGAACTGATTTCGTCGTTAAGTACGACCATCGCGCCTTTCCCGCGCGCGTCAGGCGCAATGGCGACACGCACGGCATTGATGAGATTGAGCGGACCGTCGGCGCTGATCGCTGTCGCCGGCCGCATGGCGCCGACGAGCACCACGGGCTTGTCGGACTTTACGGTGAGATTGAGAAAGTAGGCGGTCTCTTCGATCGTATTGGTGCCGTGCGTCACGACGACACCCGAAATCCCTGGCTTAGCCAGCGCTTCATTGATTTTGCGCGCGAGGCTGATCCAGTTGGCAATCGTGAGATCGTAGCTGCCCGCATTGGCGATCTGCTCTACCTCGGTCTTGGCGAAGCGCGCAAGCTCGGGCACGCTCTTTACGAGGTCGTTACCTGAAATGCCGCCCGCCTTGTAATTGGTGAGGTCGGTGGATGAGGATCCAGAGCCGGCGATGGTGCCGCCGGTGGTGAAGATTTTTACCGTCGGCAGCGTGGGTTCGGCGGCGATCGCCGCGCCGGAAAGGAAGCAAGCAACGAAGGTCACGGTCTGCATCAGGCTTGTCATAGGCCACCCCCAAAGTTGAGCATCGAGCCTACCATGCCGCAGATTGGGGTCTAGGCTCGGACGGCGGTGCGCTTCTGCGCAGCCCATACAAGCGCCCGCCCCTCGCAGGCCGTGATCCATGTAGATTTGGCATAGGTATATCGGGACACGTCATCGTTATGGAGCGCGGCGGCGCGCAGCTTCTCGGCTTCGTACGCCTGTGCTTCATCCGCATGCGCCCGCAGGTAGTCGCGAAATGCGATATGGCGGGCAAGCGCGGGATGCCCAGCCGCCCAGCAATGAACATTGAAGAGCCGCCGGCCGTCAGGAGCATCGCGGGTACAGTAGCGCCGGCCTTCGAGCCCGAATTCGCCGTGCCAGTCATAGCCGAGCGCGACCATAGCGCCGCCGCGCGCATCAAGGGCTTCGAGGTTCGTCACGATGGGGAGGAGATCGATGGTGGGTTTGGCGAGCATGCCGGGAATGGATGTCGATCCGACATGTTCGACGCGCACCACAGCCGGGCCAAGCCCGAAGGTGATGAGCGCGATTTCCTCGGCCGCGAGAAGTCCCCACGCCGGATCGTGTGGCACGAGCTCGACGCGGCGCGGCATCTTAAGAGCCGGCGAGGATGGGCCGGAACTTGCGGCCGCGGAACCAGATCACGAGCCACAGTACGCTCGCGAGCGCTTTGGCCCCCCAGCCATCCGGCTTGAACCCGGCGGCCTGGGCAAACATATGGCCCGCGCGGCGCACATGGCGTTTTTGATAAAAACCGAACGCCCGCGCAGCGTAGGCGTCGTTGGACGCGGCCCGGTCATAAACGCCAGGCACCGCATTGCCGGCGAAGTAGGCCGAGGCAATTTCATCGTCGTCGGCTTCGCGGAAGCGCGTGAAGGCGACTTTGAAGCGCTCCCACGTCGAAGCGCTTTTATCCGCCGCGAGATAGCGCTCCATATGGCGGTAGAAGAGCTGGTAGTGGCGGAACTCGTCGGCGGCGATGTTCTTGCAGATCTGTTTCAGCACCGGTTCATCCACCGCGTCGCGGATGGCCGAATAGAAGGAACTGGTGCCGGTCTCGACCACACAGCGCGCGCATAGCTCGCCGGTGAGAGAGCCGCGGACCGAGGCCTGCGCATCGACGGGAATTTTATACATGTCGGTGAAACGGGTGAAGCTCGCGTCCATGTTGAAGGCAGGATCGGCCAGCGCCGCCCAGCGGCCCAGGGCGAGCCCATGCTGTTCTTCTTCCTTCGCCCATTCGGCGGCGGCGGCCCGGAAGGCCGGATCATCACGGAAGACGCCATCAAGATAGCGGCCGTAGTCGGCGCCGTTGCGCTCGACCATGGCGGCGGTTTTGATGACGGCGATGAGATCGGGCGACACCTTGGACGCATCGAAGCGCGACCACTCGATATCGTCCAAGCTCCGATGCTTTACGGCCATGTTACTCAAGCGCGCGTGAACGGGACGCGCACTCTATAGCACGCCCGCCACACAATCGTCATATCTCGCGGGAGTTGAAGTTAGGCCGCGGCCTGAACCATCGCCTCGGCATTGACGAGCGCGGCCTGCGCAAGGCGGCGATCATCGTCATTGGCGGCCTGATCGAGGCGCGTCTTTGCCGCAGCGACACGTTGCGCCGCGTAGTCGCGGGTCAATGTGCCTTGGGGAATAGCTTCGTCCACCAGGATGGTAACAGTCGTTGCCGTGACTTCGGCAAAGCCGCCGGTGACGAAGAAGCTATCGGCCACGACGCCGCCCTTATAGACCTGCACGAAGCCGGGCTTCAGGGTGGAGATTGTCGGAGCGTGCAGCGGCAACACGCCGAACACGCCTTCGGCGCCGGGCACCATAACCATCTCGACCTGCTCAGAGAGCAGCAGACGTTCGGGCGAAACCAGTTCCAGCTTGATCGTATCGGCCATAATCAGTCCTAGCTTGGCGCTTTTTATTATGTTTGCGGCTTAGCCTTATCGCAAAACCGCTTCACACTTTTGCGGGCTAAGCCGCTGCCGCCATCTTCTTACCCTTCTCGATCGCCTGTTCGATGGTGCCAACCATGTAGAAGGCCTGCTCGGGCAGGTGATCGTAATCGCCGGCGACGATGCCTTTGAAGCCCTTGATGGTGTCGGCGAGCTGCACGAACACGCCAGGGTTCCCCGTGAACACTTCGGCCACGTGGAACGGCTGCGACAGGAAGCGCTGAATTTTACGGGCGCGGGCGACGGTGAGTTTGTCTTCTTCGGACAGTTCGTCCATCCCGAGGATGGCGATGATGTCCTGCAGCGACTTGTAGGTCTGCAGCACGCGCTGCACGTCGCGGGCGACCTTATAATGTTCTTCACCGACGACGAGCGGATCGAGCGCGCGGCTGGTGGAGTCGAGCGGATCGACGGCCGGGTAAATCCCGAGTTCGGCGATGGAGCGCGAAAGCACCGTCGTCGCGTCCAAGTGGGCGAACGAGGCGGCCGGCGCGGGGTCGGTCAAGTCGTCGGCGGGCACGTAAATGGCCTGAACCGAGGTGATCGAGCCCTTCTTGGTCGAGGTGATACGTTCCTGCAGACCGCCCATGTCCGTGGCCAGCGTGGGCTGGTAACCGACGGCCGAGGGGATACGGCCGAGAAGCGCGGACACTTCGGAGCCGGCCTGCGTGAAGCGGAAGATGTTGTCGACGAAGAAGAGCACGTCCTTGCCTTCGACGTCGCGGAAGTATTCAGCCTGAGTGAGGCCCGAGAGCGCCACACGCGCGCGCGCGCCGGGCGGTTCGTTCATCTGACCGAAGACGAGCGCCACTTTGCTATTGGGGCCGTCCTTGTCGATGATGTTGGCTTCCAGGAACTCGTGATAGAGGTCGTTACCTTCGCGGGTACGCTCGCCCACGCCGGCGAACACCGAGTAACCGCCGTAGCCTTTGGCGATGTTATTGATCAGTTCCTGAATGAGAACGGTCTTGCCAACGCCGGCGCCCCCGAACAGGCCGATCTTACCGCCCTTAAGGTAGGGCTCGAGCAAGTCGATGACTTTGATACCCGTGGGAAGGATTTGGGCTTCCGTCGATTGTTCGACGAAGGACGGGGCCGCACGGTGGATGGGCATATAGTCCTTGGCGTCGATCGGGCCGCGGTCGTCCACCGGCTCGCCGATGACGTTCATGATGCGGCCGAGCGTGCCAGGTCCCACCGGCATGCGGATCGGGTAACCCGTGTCGTTGACCTTCGCGCCGCGCACGAGGCCGTCGGTGGTGTCCATGGCGATGCAGCGCACGGTCGATTCGCCGGTGTGCTGGGCGACTTCCAGGATGAGGCGCTTGCCGTTGTTGTCCATTTCGAGGGCGCTCAAGATCGCCGGCAGATCGCCGTCGAACTTCACGTCCACGATTGCGCCCAACACCTGGGTAACGGTTCCGACGCTCTTCGCCATTGTCTTCTCCTATGACTTCTTAGTTCCCGCGCCCGCTTAGATAGCTTCGGCGCCGGAGATAATTTCGATGAGTTCTTTGGTAATCATGGCCTGACGCTGACGGTTGTAGGTCAGCTTCAGCTTGTTGATCATTTCGCCGGCGTTGCGCGTTGCGTTGTCCATCGCAGCCATCTGCGAGCCGAAGAACGACGCGGAGTTCTCGAGCATCGCGCGGAAGACTTGGATTGCGAGATTTTGGGGCAACAGGCTACCGAGGATTTCAGTATCTGAAGGTTCGTAGTCGTACACGACTTGCGCTTCACCGCCGACGGGCGCCTGCGGCACCGGGAACGGAATGATCTGCTGACGCGTAACGATCTGCGAGACCGCCGATTTAAAGCGCGCGTAGATCATGGTCGCGACATCAAATTCGCCGTTTGCGAACATCGCGGTGATCTTGCTGGCAACGTCGCTGGCTTCGCTGAACGCAACACGCTTGCGCGCGAGTTCGGTGTATTCGCCGATCAGCAGTTCACGGAAGTCGCGGCGCATGGCGTCGCGGCCCTTACGGCCGACGGCAAGGATTTTCACCGTTTTGCCGCGCTCGAGCAGTTCGCGCACGAGACCACGGGCCGAACGGATGATGTTCGAGTTGAACCCACCGGCCAGACCGCGGTTGGCGGTCATCACGACGACGAGATGCACATCATCCTTACCCGTGCCGGCAAGCATCACCGGCGCACCGGCACGGCCCGCCGCCGCGCCCGCGAGGTTGCCGAGCATACGTTCCATGCGCTCGGCATAGGGACGCGCCGCTTCGGCCGCTTCCTGCGCACGGCGCAGTTTCGACGCGGCGACCATCTTCATCGCTGAAGTGATCTTCCTCGTCGATTGCACCGATTCGATACGGACGCGGAACTCTTTTAAGCTAGGCATTTCTCTATCCTAAATCGACGGCCGATCCGGTCTTAGGCGAACGAAGCGGAGAAGTCGTCGAGGAAGGTCTTGAGCTTCGCCGTGAGGGCGTCGCTGAGGGCCTTCTCGGTGCGGATGCTGGCCAGAATGTCCGGCGCACGTTCGCGCATGGCGCCCAGCATCGAGGATTCGAAGCGGCCGACGTCACGCACGGCGACCTTATCGAGATAGCCCTTGGTGCCGGCAAAGATCACAACGACCTGCTCTTCGACCGGAACCGGCTTGTACTGCGGCTGCTTGAGCAGTTCCGTCAGACGCTCGCCGCGCGACAGCAGGCGCTGCGTGGCGGGATCGAGATCGGATGCGAACTGCGCGAAGGCCTTCATTTCGCGGTACTGGGCGAGTTCGAGTTTGATCGAGCCGGCGACCTGCTTCATGGCCTTGATCTGCGCGGATGAACCGACGCGGCTGACCGAGATACCGACGTTCAGCGCCGGACGGATACCCTGATAGAACAGCGTCGTTTCCAGGAAGATCTGGCCGTCGGTGATCGAGATCACGTTGGTCGGGATGTAGGCCGAGACGTCGTTGGCCTGGGTTTCGACCACGGGAAGCGCGGTGAGCGAGCCCGAGCCGTTGGCTTCGTTGAGCTTCGCTGCGCGTTCGAGCAGGCGCGAGTGAATGTAGAACACGTCGCCGGGATAGGCTTCGCGGCCCGGCGGACGGCGCAGCAGCAGCGACATCTGGCGGTATGCCACGGCCTGCTTGGACAAATCGTCATAGAAGATGACGGCGTGCATGCCGTTGTCGCGGAACCATTCGCCCATGGCGCAGCCGGTGTAGGGCGCGAGGAACTGAAGCGGCGCCGGCTCGGAGGCGGTTGCGGCAACGATGATCGTGTATTCGAGCGCGCCGTAATCGGCGAGGGTTTTGACGACCTGCGCGACGGTGGAACGCTTCTGACCAACGGCGACATACACGCAGAAGAGCTTTTCTTTGTCGCTCTTGGCCGCGTCGTTGATCTTCTTCTGATTGATGATGGTGTCGAGAATGACGGCGGTCTTGCCGGTCTGACGGTCACCGATGATCAGTTCGCGCTGGCCGCGGCCGACCGGGATGAGCGAGTCGACGGCCTTGAGGCCGGTCTGCACCGGTTCGTGCACCGAGCGGCGCGGAATGATGCCGGGGGCCTTCACTTCGGCCAGGCGGCGTTCGGTCGTGCCGAGGTCGCCTTTGCCGTCGATGGCGTTACCCAGACCGTCCATCACGCGGCCGAGCAAAGCCTTGCCGACCGGAACGTCGACGATCGTGCCCGTACGTTTAACGGTGTCGCCTTCCTTAATTGTCGAGTCATCGCCGAAGATCACGATACCGACGTTGTCGGTTTCGAGGTTCAGGGCCATGCCTTTGATGCCGCCCGGGAACTCGACCATTTCGCCGGCCTGGACGTTATCGAGTCCGTACACACGGGCGATACCGTCACCGACGGCGAGCACCTGGCCGACTTCGGCGGACTCAGCCTCAGTGCCAAAGTTGGCGATCTGCTGCTTGAGGATTGCGGAAATTTCTGCGGCGCGGATTTCCATGATGTTATCCGACCCCTTTCATAGCGAGCTTGAGGCGTTGAAGTTTTGAACGGAGCGAGCTGTCGACCATGCGTGAGCCGACGCGAACAATGAGACCGCCAAGGATCGAAGGATCGACCTTGGAGAGGATATCGACGTTGCGGCCGATAGATTTCTTGAGGCTGCCTTCGAGCGACATGCGCTGCGAATCGCTGAGCGGCGCGGCGCTTGTGACTTCCGCCGTCGCCTGACCGCGGCGGTCGGCGAGGATCGCGCGGAAGCCGCTGATCATGCCCGGCAGCGCAAATAGACGGCGGTTCTGCGCAACGAGGCCGAGGAATTTTTTGGTGACGGGCGAGACTTGCGCCTTCTCGGTGATCGCGGCAATGCCTTTGCTCTGATCATTGCGCGACATAATGGGCGACTTGATGAAGCGCCGGAAATCGTCGCTCTCATCGATCATCTTCTGCAGGTTCGCAAGATCGCCCGCGACGGCATCAAGCGCGCCTTGTTCGTCGGCCAAGTCGTAAAGCGCGCTTGCATAACGCCCGCTTACGCCACTGACCCCTGCCACATCCGCTGCCACCGGTGAAACGCCCCTTGAGCAAGACTAAAAACTACACGACCGCCCGGACCGAAAACGGCTGCTTTCGGTTGGTTCGGGCATCAAGCTAAGTGCTTGATTTCGCGCGCGATTTTCGAGAATTACAATCGCCGCCGCTATTGTCGGCGGGTTGGTAGCATACGGGCTGAGCCGTTGCAACAGACCAGGGCGCACATGGGCCCGGCTTATTTGCATTCCCACGGTTTATCATCGGAATTGTAACGGGCCTTTCGGGCCGGCTAGCGCCAGCGCCACGGTCCGTTGGTCTTCCGGCGACAAATTCGAAGAAACGCCACCACTAAGGCCAGGATGTAGAACAGGCCCAGAACTGGCGTCAGCCATGTTTCCCGAAATGTAAAGATGATCGCGAGACTTCCAGCGATCACCGCGACCGCGAATATAAGAGTGAGCGCAAGGCCCTTCCCGTTGATGGGAACCGCGCCGTAACCCTGCTCCTTCGGCTCGAACCAGTAATCGGCCATGGCTGTCTAATAGAAGTTGTAGGGATCCACATCGATCTGGACCCGCACCGACGAGGGGATTTTAACCGCCTCCAGCCAGGCTTGCACCAAGGCCTGAGGGGGCTGACCGCGGCCGGTTTTAAGCAGGAGCCGGTGGCGGTGGACCCCACGCAAGAGGGCCATGAAAGCCGGCGCCGGCCCCAAAACCTCGATTCCTTCGCCTTGGGGCGCCTTGGCGGCAAGGGTCCGGCCCGCGGCGATGACCGCGACTTCGTCGGGCCCCGAGAGAATGAGTGCGGTGAGGCGCCCGAAGGGGGGCATGGAGAGCATCTCGCGGGCTTCGATCTCGCTTTCCATGAAGGCTTCGGATTCGCCGGTCGCAAGCGCGCGCATCACCGGATGGCTGGGATCGTGGGTCTGCAAGTAGACGTGTCCGGGCTTTTCCGCACGGCCCGCGCGGCCCGCCACCTGGTGGAGCAGTTGATGCGTGCGTTCGGCGGCGCGCAAGTCCCACCCGGAGAGACCAAGATCGGCATCGACCACGCCGACCAGCGTCAGGCCGGGGAAGTGGTGGCCCTTCGCGAGCACTTGCGTGCCGACAAGAATGTCGATGCGGTGATTGAGAATATCGTCGATCAGCTCTTGTACAGCGCTGGGGCGTTCCAAGGTGTCGGAGGCAACGGCGCGCACGTTTGCATCGGGCCAGCGCGCGACAGCTTCCTCGGCGACGCGTTCGATGCCCGGGCCACAGGGCACGAAGGAGTCCTTCGCGCCGCACGAGGTGCAGCTTTCCGGTTGCCGCGCGGAAAAGCCGCAGTGATGACACTGCAGACGCCGCGTGAGTTTGTGTTCCACCAGCCACGCGGTGCAGCGCGGACAGTGCAAGCGATGGCCGCAGGCGCGGCATAGCGTGAGCGGCGCGTAGCCGCGCCGGTTTAGAAACAGCAACGCTTGCTCGCCGCTTTCCAGCGTACGGTTGACGGCGTTCACAAGCGGCGGCGCCAGCCAGGCCCTGCCCCAAGCGCCTTTCTCCGGCGGGTTTGCTTTCATGTCGATGATGGAAATGCGCGGCATCGCGGCGGCGTTGAAGCGCGTGGGCAGATGCACCTTTGCGTACCGTCCTTTGCGCACATTGATGATCGATTCGAGCGACGGCGTCGCCGAGGACAGCACGATCGGGATCGCCCCTTCGCGCGCGCGCACCACGGCCATGTCGCGGGCGTGATAGATCGCACCGTCTTCCTGTTTGAAGGCGGACTCATGTTCTTCGTCCACCACGATGAGGCCAAGATCGCGGAACGGAAGAAACAGCGCCGAACGCGCGCCGATCACAACGCGCGCGTCCCCACTGGCCACACCGGCCCAAGTTTCGCGCCGGGATTTGTAGTTGAGATCCGAATGCCATAGCGCCGGAGCCCCGCCAAAGCGGGCGGCGAATCGTGAAAGGCTCTGCGCCGTAAGTGCAATTTCAGGCAACAAAATAAGGGCCTGCTGCCCGGCCTTGAGCGCCGCCGCGACGGCTTCGAAGTAAACTTCTGTTTTGCCCGATCCAGTGACGCCGTCGAGTACGGTGGCAGAAAAACCTTCACCAACCTTGCTGACGAGCACCGCGGCGGCTTGCCCTTGCGCGACTTCAAGACGCGGCCGCGCATGATCGGGCGAGAGCGCATCGAAGGGCGAGGCGTAGGGCAGCGGCACATTGCGCAAAGCGCCCGCGTCAATGAGATGACGGATGACGCCTGAGCTGACGCCGGCTTTTGCCGCGAGCGCGGTTGCGGTGGGAAAGGTCGCCGCGCCGATGGTGGCCATGACTTTTTCGCGCGCCGGGGTCGCCTTCACGCCCGCGGCCGCGAGCGAGAGCCCCGACGCTGCTATGGCCGTCACCGGCTGCGGCGGCACCCAGCGGCGGGCGGGATTGATGGCGATGCGGAGCAATGCGCCCGGCGACTGCAATGTGTAAGCCGCAGCCCAGTCGATGAAGCGCCGCGAAACCTCGGGCACTGGCGGCACTTCGAGCCTGTGGACAATTTCGCGCAGTTTTTCCGGCCGCACCTCGTGCCGGCCCGGCCCCCACACCACGCCCACTTCGAAGCGCCGACCGAGCGGTACTTCGACGATGTCGCCGGCCGCTAATTCAA
>CANJEU010000021.1 GCA_947473445.1 Fidelibacterota bacterium
GATGACCTTGGCGATCATTGGATCATAGAACGGGCTGACTTCACCGCCCTCTTCCACCGCGCTGTCGACACGCACGCCTTTGGGCATGCGGAAATGGGTGAGCGGGCCGGTGGAGGGCAGGAAGCCAGTGACGGGATTTTCCGCATAGAGCCGCGCTTCCATGGCGTGGCCGGTGATCTTCAGTTCGCTTTGGGTGAGCGGAAGCTTTTCGCCCGAGGCCACACGCAACTGCCATTCGACCAGATCCTGGCCGGTGATGGTTTCGGTGACGGGGTGTTCGACCTGCAGGCGCGTGTTCATTTCCATGAACCAAATGCGGTCCGCGCGCAGGCCTTCGCTGGCGTCCGCGATGAATTCAACCGTACCGGCGCCTTCGTACTTGATGGCTTTGGCGGCTTTCACGGCGGCATCGCACACGGCCGCGCGGGTCTGCGCGTCCATGCCCGGCGCCGGGGCTTCCTCGATGACTTTCTGATGGCGGCGCTGCAGCGAGCAATCGCGTTCGAACAGATGCACGGCATTGCCGTGCTGATCGGCGAACACCTGCACTTCGATATGGCGCGGGCGGGTGACGTATTTTTCGATGAGGACGCGATCGTCGCCGAAGGAGGCGGCCGCTTCACGTTTCGCAGAAGCTAACGCAGCAGCAAATTCGGACGCGGCGTTGACGCGGCGCATACCTTTGCCGCCGCCGCCCGCGACCGCTTTGATGAGCACGGGATAGCCGATTTTCGCCGCTTCGCTTTCGAGTGTTTTTTCGTTCTGATCTTCGCCGAGATAACCGGGCGTGACGGGCACGCCGGCTTCGGACATGAGTTTCTTGGCGGCGTCCTTGAGGCCCATGGCGAGGATCGACGACGCCGGAGGCCCGACCCAGATCAGGCCGGCGGCTTTCACCGCGTCGGCGAACTTCGCGTTCTCCGACAGGAAGCCGTAGCCCGGATGGATCGCTTCGGCGCCGGTGGCTTTCGCGGCATCCAAAATCTTCTGCTGGACGAGATAGCTTTCGCGGGCCGGCGGCGGACCGATGTGAACGGCCGTATCGGCTTCGCGCACATGGAGCGCATTGGCGTCGGCATCGGAATAGACGGCGACGGTGCGCACGCCGAGACGGCGGGCGGTGCGGATGACGCGGCGGGCGATTTCGCCGCGGTTGGCAATGAGAACGGAACGCAACATTTTCTAAGCCTACATCCTAAAGACGCCGAAGGTGGTCGGCGGGATCGGCGCGTTGAGACTGGCGCTGATGGCGAGCCCGAGCACGTCGCGGGTCTGGGCGGGATCGATGATGCCGTCGTCCCACAGGCGCGCGGTGGCGAAGTAGGGATTGCCCTCGGCTTCGTAGCGCTCGCGGATGGGAGTCTTGAAGGCTTCTTCGTCGTCCTTCGACCAGGACTCGCCCTTGGCTTCCATGGCGTCGCGGCGAATGGTGGAGAGCACGCTGGCGGCCTGTTCGCCGCCCATGACCGAGATGCGGCTGTTGGGCCAGGTGAGCAGAAGGCGTGGGCTGTAGGCGCGGCCGCACATGCCGTAGTTGCCGGCGCCGAACGACCCGCCGATCAGAACGGTGAACTTCGGCACCGCGGCGCAGGCGACAGCGGTGACGAGCTTCGCGCCGTCCTTGGCGATGCCGCCGGCTTCGTATTTGCCGCCGACCATGAAGCCCGAGATGTTCTGGAGGAACAGGAGCGGAATGCCGCGCTTGCAGGCGAGCTCGATAAAGTGCGCGCCCTTGAGCGCGCTTTCGGAGAACAGTACGCCGTTGTTGGCGAGGATCGCGACCGGCTGGCCCCAGATATGGGCGAAGCCGCACACGAGCGTGGTGCCATACAGCGCTTTGAATTCGTCGAACTCGGACCCATCGACGACGCGGGCGATCACCTCGCGCACGTCATACGGCGCGCGCACGTCGGTGGGCACCACGCCATAAAGCTCGGCGGGATCGTAGGCGGGCGGGCGCGGGTCGCGCAGATCGAGCGAGATTCTTTTGGTGATGTTCAGATTGGCGACGATGGAACGCACAATCTCGAGCGCATGATCGTCGTTGTTGGCGACATAATCGACCACGCCCGAGCGGCGGCCGTGGGTGTCGGCGCCGCCAAGTTCTTCGGCCGAAATGACTTCGCCGGTGGCGGCTTTGACCAGCGGCGGACCGCCGAGGAAGATGGTGCCCTGGTTGCGCACGATGACGGTTTCATCGCTCATGGCCGGAACGTAAGCGCCGCCCGCCGTGCACGAACCCATCACGCAGGCGATCTGCGGGATGCCTTCGGCGCTCATATTGGCCTGATTGAAGAAGATGCGGCCGAAATGGTCGCGGTCGGGGAAGACTTCGGCCTGGTGGGGCAAGTTGGCGCCGCCGCTATCGACCAGATAGATGCAGGGCAAACGGTTCTGCTGGGCGATTTCCTGCGCGCGCAGGTGCTTCTTGATGGTGATGGGGAAGTAGGCCCCGCCCTTCACGGTGGGATCGTTGGCGACGATCATCACCTCGCGGCCCGAAACGCGGCCGATGCCGCAGATCATGCCGGCGCCGGGGGCGTCGTTATTATAGACCCCGAACGCCGCGAGCTTGGCGACTTCGAGAAACGGCGCGCCCGGATCGAGCAATTGTTCGACACGGTCGCGCGCGAGCAGTTTGCCGCGCGCGACGTGACGCTTGCGCTGGTCCTCGGGTCCGCCGAGGGCGGCCTTGGCCGTATGCGCGCGGAGTTCATCCACCAGCGCGCGGTTGTGGGCGGCGTTCTTTTGGAACAACTCGCTCTGCGGGTTGATCTGCGATTGGATTTTGGGCACGAGCGGTTCCCGCTTTTCTTATTGGTATTTATTTATTCGACGGATAGCCGCCGATGAGTTCGCGCCCGATCAGGAAGCGGCGGATCTCGTTGGTGCCGGCCCCGATGTCGTAGAGCTTGGCGTCACGCAGGCAACGTTCCACCGGCCACTCCTTGGTGTAGCCCGCGCCGCCAAGGGCCTGAATGGCTTCGAGCGAGACATTCACGGCGTTTTCGCTGGAAAGAAGGATGGCGCCGGCAGCGTCCTCGCGTGTGGTTTTGCCCGCATCGCAGGCTTTGGCGACCGCATAGACGTAAGAGCGCGCCGAATTGAGCGCGACATACATGTCGGCCACTTTCGCCTGGATGAGCTGGAAGGAGCCGATGGGCTTGCCGAACTGGTTACGGTCGCGCACGTAGGGCAACACGACATCGATGCACTTCTGCATGATGCCGAGCGGGCCGCCGGCGAGCACGGCGCGTTCATAGTCGAGGCCGCTCATGAGCACTTCGACGCCGCTGTTGAGCGGGCCCATGATGTTTTCTTCGGGCACTTCACAATCCTCGAACACCAGCTCGGCGGTGTCGGAGCCGCGCATGCCCATCTTGTCGAGCTTCTTGGAGACGCTGAAGCCCTTGAAGCCCTTTTCGACGAGGAAGGCGGTGATGCCGCGGCTGGCCTGATCGGGTTCGGTTTTGGCGTAGACCACCAGCACATCGGCGTGCGGAGCATTGGTGATCCAGAATTTAGTGCCGTTGAGGACGTAGCGGTCGCCCTTCTTGACCGCGCGCAGCTTCATGCCGACGACATCGGACCCGGCGCCAGCTTCGCTCATGGCCAGGGCGCCGACGTAATCGCCCGAGATCAGCTTGGGCAGATACTTCGCCTTCTGCTCGGCGTTGCCCCAGCGGCTGATCTGGTTGATGCAGAGATTGGAGTGCGCGCCGTAGGACAGACCAATGGAGGCTGACTCGCGGCTGACTTCTTCCATGGCCACGACATGTTCGAGATAGCCGAGGCCGAGGCCGCCATCTTCTTCCGGCACGGTGATGCCGTGCAGGCCGAGATCGCCCATGGGTTTCCACAGGTCGCGCGGGAACGCGTTATCGCGGTCAACCTGCGCGGCAATCGGTCCGATCTTGTCGCTTGAGAAACGGCGGGCCGTTTCACGAATGGCGTCGACGGTTTCGCCCAAATTAAAGTCGAGAATAGGAGCCTCCCAGGGTGGTCTAGTGAACGTGAGCTTCTTTATTGTTGGGGCCATCTTGCAGAGGCGCTGCTGCCTTGAACAGGGCTTTCGCGGTACAGCAGCCTTGCGCGAGACCGTTTCGCGGCTCCGCGTGTCTATGCATAATTCATGCGGGCGGGGCCAGAGAAATGAATCCGCCCCGACTGTATTCTTCGACCGAGTGGTCGGTGAATGGGGGCGCGACCTCCGTCTATGTACCGCATGACCGCCGCCCTTCTCGCTGCGCGACAGATTTCGCGCGACAGATTCGGGATTTCGCAGGCGATACAAGGGTTTCACCGTCGACTCCCTTACGCGACAGAGCGCGCGACAGATTCTGCGATAATTTCAGGGGCGGCGATGGTCCAGCGCTCGCCCGCGTTGCCATGAGCAGCTCCGTCGCGCGGCGCGCGCACGGCGAGGCCTATCATCTCGATTTCACGCATGGCGCGACGGGCTTCGGCCGGGGTGCGGACTACCGGCGGGCCGGCGTGACAGATGTCGCGCAGCGTGATCTCGCCGCCCGCATGTTTACGCGCGAGCCATGACTGCAGCGCGGCGACTTGGTTCCGCCCCTCGCGCGGCGGTACGCGAACATCCAAAAGCCGCAACGCTTCGTCGGCATAGAAGCGCGCAAGGGCGATGCCGCGGGCGAGCATGACGGGTGTGAGCGCGGTGAGCGCGTCGTCCTCGATGAGGGCGATGATGGCGCTGAGCCGCACCGCGTGTTCGGCGAGATGGCCCGCAAGCGGCCGAATGAATTCATAGGCGCCGCCGGAGGCCATGGCGGCCTCGGCCTCCGCGGCGAAGGCGAACCAGATGGCTGTGGCGGCGTCATCAAGACCGAGGACGCGCGAATCGTCCGTGGCTTCGCGGGCATAAAGATCGGTGAGACGCGCGTGCAGCGCCTGCAACGCCGCGGGCGGCGTGCCGTCATGGGCGGTGAAGGCCCGCGCGCCGATGCGCGAGGCGGGCTGGACCGTGAGCAAGCGGCCGAGGAGGCCGGAGGCGGCAACATCGGGCGCGCGCAGCAGCGCGAGCCCCTCGCCCGGCGTTGCGACAAGATGAACGGAGAGGCGCGGCGCGAGGCCCGCGCCTTCGGCACCTTCAATGCCGTTCCCGAGCGCGCCGCCATCCCACAGCGCGCTGAGACTGTCGGCTTCGTTGCGCCGGGCGCTGGACGGAGTGAGCAGTTCGGCCGCGACGCCGGCGAACAGACCGCTGCGGCGGCCGAACCTTGCGTAGCGATCGTACCGGTCCGCCGTGGTGGAACGGACCGGGGACAGAAAGACGCGGCCGACCTCGACGGTATTCGGAGACGGCGCGGGCGCCCCGCCCTTCGCCGGAGCATAGAAGCCGAACCGTATGACGTTTTTCTCGGTTTCGGGGATGCCGGAATCGGGCGCGCGCAGATCAATGACAACCGAATGCTGTTCGAGCGGCCTCCCCTTCTCATCGACCATGGCCGCCGCGGCGGTAAAACGCCGGTTCCAGACGCGCACCGGATCGAGGCACATGCGCTGGGCGGCGCTACGCCCCTCGCCGCTGCCGACGAGCGTGAGGAAGTAAGTGGACACCGGTTGCACGGGGCCGGTGGGAAGACGGACGGAAACGAGCCGCTGGGCAGGCATGGCCGCGAGCGTGAGGAGGTGGTGGGCGATGAGTTCGGGCGGGGCTTGGGTGCGCTCGGCGACCGCGGAGGTGGCTGCCGCGAGTGGGGCACCGAGGGATTCGGGGGGGAACGCGGGATGCGGGTGGGGCGCGACGGCTGGTGCTGAACTTGGAGCGGAGGCGACCGCGCTTGAAATAAGACGCTGAATTCTCTCGCGGGCGCTGTCGCGGTCCTTGGAAATGGCCTCCAAGCGCGGAAGTTCATCAACCACAGCGAGGGCATAGGAAATATCGAGCGCGAGGGTTCGAAACATTTCCTTCTCGCGCGCACCGAAGGCATGTTCATCGAGAGCGTGAAAGCCGAAGACGCCGTGAATGACGCCGTTGAATATGACGGGCACCAGCAAAGCGGCTGGGTAAGCGGCCAATTCGTTATTGTCCCCCCGCAAACGCCTATTTCGCAGACGTGCTGGCCTGTAAATTCCCCGTCTTTATGGCCGCAGATATTGGATTGGGCGTCGACAACCCGCCATCCCAACTGAACCTGAGTCCACTGACCACAGCAGCATCGACGCCGGATGAAGCTTCGCAGAGGATGAGCTTTTCTCCACCGATCTCGGCGCACCTGCCGAACCACACGACCGGATAATTTGTTGTGTGCGCGACGCGGTCGCAGACCAGCTTGACGATCGCCTCCTTGCTTTGAGCCGAGACAATGGCACGATTGGCGGAACTGAGAGCTTCCAGAATGATATCGGCTTGGCGCCTTTGAACGGACTCATGTTCATATTTGGTCCGGTAGGTCTCGGCCTCCTGAGCTTTCGATCCGAGCGCGTTCTCGGCCGCTGAGGTCAATCGCGCTTCAAAAACCTGAAGCGCAAAGATCAGCGCTCCGCTGAGAGCAACAAATAGGAGCCCTTTTACAGTTTCGATTTGAGCGACCTCGAAGCCGCTGATGTTCGAGAGTTGATCGACGAGGCGCTCGCCGATGAGGATCCACGCGATGCCAAAAATCAGGTATCCAACAACGACAATTGGACGCGCATTCCGAGGCCGGCCGCTATTTTCATTTTCCGACATGACGATCCCCACGCAAAACTGCTGCCGGTATCGACCGGGGCGACCGCTCACAGGATGTATTTCGATCCGAAACATAACCGGCGGCATCACCTGCGTCTGTACGCCCCCGTACCTTCATTTCGCAGCCGTGGTCTCGCAGGGGCGACCCGAGGCGTTGAGATGAGGATCTATGGAGAACCCAGTCATGACCGCGGGCCGCATTGCCCCGCAGATCGTATCTCCTCGTATCTCAAGCGTCCCGCCATCCCAGACGACGGCGTCGGGGCGTCAAATTGGTCATCTGTGCCCTTAACGCCGGAGCGCGCCGTAACTTATACTTCCGGCGCAACACGCATCCCGTTCTCCAAGCAGGGTTTCAAAGTGTCTTAATTACGGGGACACTATACCTAACTCTCGAATAGGTCTCGGATCGCTCTCTCGCGTTTCTCCTTCGGCTTCGGTCCGGGCTTTTGCCTCGCCAGTGTTCGGTGCAAGCGCTTCTCCAGCCGCGTTATGAATTTTGAAGAACCGAGCGGGCGGCCCGTGCGCTCGCCGGAGCGCAGGACGTCACATTCTTCCTCGGTGAGAGTCTCGCTGAGCAAGGCGTTCCATTTCGGCGCGATCTCCAACAAGGGACGCACGCTGACGAGCGCGTCGTCCTTTCCGGATAAATGCGCGCGTGCACTCGACCAGCGCCAATCGCGCGCCCGACCGACGAGACCGGCGCGCACGGGGTTGAGCTCGATATAGCGTGCGCCGGTGAGCACGTAAGGCTCATCCATCGGAAACGAGGCGAAGCGCCCCTGCCACAGGTAGCCGCGCCAGCCCTCGCGGAAATTCACCTCGCGTGAATAACGCCGATGCGCCTCGCCGAGCGCCGCGCGAAGGCCGTCGGCGTCGGACGGCGTGAGGATCAGGTGCACGTGATTGGGCATCAAACAGTAGGCCCACACGGCGACACCCGCCGCGCGGCAGCTCTCGGCCAGCAGGGCGCGGTAGGCGATGTAATCGTCATCGCCGGAGAAGACCTGCTGTCGCCGGTTCCCGCGCTGCGTGACGTGATGCGGGACGCCCGGCGCGACCACGCGTGCCAATCTCGCCATGGGTGGAGACTAACAAAGCGCGGGGCGCTCGGCGATTAAGTATAGTGTCCCTGTATTAGCTAGTGTCCCCGTATTAGCGGTTTGATCCATCTGAATCGTTGGCGGCACCGGTCAGAATCGAAGCGAAGATCGCTGGGAAGTTTTCGCGCCGCGGGTCAACTTAAGCCGCTATGGGAGCCACCACCCACTCCTAATTTCTGAATAGAACTCGGGCTGTATTGCAGACTGAAGCCTCGTCAGTAATTATCGTGCCGCCGCACAGCGATCACACAGGAGACCTGCAATGCTGAAACGACTAGCCATCCTAACGGCCGCCCTCCTCGGCCTCGGCATATCCACCGCGCATGCCACCTACTCCGTCGTCGCCTACGACCCCGACACCGGCCAACTGGGCGTGGCGGTGCAGTCCAAGACGACGACCGTTGGGGCGCGGGTGCGGTATGGCATGGCCGGTGTGGCGGCCATCGCGAGCCAGGCGAGTTCCAATCCGATGATGGGCGAGATCGGTGTGACGCTGATCCAGCGCGGATTTTCGCCCGAGGAGGCGCGCGACATGCTGGTGAAGATGGACGGCGGCGCGGCCAACCGGCAGTTTGCGATTGTCGATACCAAGGGGCGCAGCGCGGGCTGGACCGGGGCGGCGACGTCGGGTTTCGCGGGCCATATCTGCCAGCCGAACTTCTGCGTCGAGGCCAACACGATGACAGGGCCCGAGGTGCAGAACGCGATGGCGATTGCTTATGTGACGACGGCGGCGAAGAAACTGCCGCTGGTGGAGCGGTTGATCGCGGTGCTGGAGGCCGCCGAGGCGGCCGGCGGTGACCGCCGCGGACAACAGTCGGCCGGGGTGATGATTTTCGCGCAGCGCACCATCGCCGACTACGGCGATCATATGTATGACATCCGCGTGGACGATCATGCCGCGCCGGTCGCCGAACTGCGGCGCGTGTATAACGTGATCCAGGCGCGCACGCTGCCCAACACCGTTGGCGCGGACATCGCGGCCGGCCAGTTCGACAAAGCCTTGGCGGATGTGGGGAAACGTTTGGCGCTCGATCCCAAATCCGACGACGCGTTAGCCGACCGGGCGCGCATTCAGCTCGCCAAGAAGGACGCCGCCGCGGCGATCGCGACCTTGCGCGCGGCGATTGCGCTGAACCCCAAGCTGTACGAGCAAGTTTTGCGGAACGAGAATTTCAAGGCGCTATGGGACAACGCGGACTATCGGGCCTTCGGGGATTACAGCCGGTTCAAGCCGCTAGCGCCGAGTGTGACCGGGGCGAGCAGCATGCCGATGCCTTTGATGCCGAAGTAAGACAGGTAGCGCCCCGACGTTACGGGCGCCAGATGCCCGCGAGCATGCCCACGCGGACAAGGTCCGCCAGACTGCGGGCTTCCATCTTCGCCATGAGATGCGCGCGATGCACTTCAAGTGTTCGAATGGAAACACCAAGGGACCGCGCCATCGGCTTGTTACCCTCGCCGGCAAGGAGAAGCAGGAAGACTTCCAATTCACGGGGCGTCAGCGACGCGACCTGCAGCTTGATGAGATCGACGCGCGCCGCTTCGCGCCGATCATTCGTGCCGCGATAGAGACCGATCTTCACGCTGCGCAGCAATCGTTCCGCATCGAAGGGTTTTTCGATGAAATCGATGGCTCCGTTTTTCATCGCTGCGACGGCCAGAGGAATATCGCCGCGACGGGTAAGAATAATGACCGGCAGGCGGCTTTTCATGTGCGCTAATTTTTTCTGCACATCGAGGACATCGCCCCCGGGCAATTGGGCCGCAGAAATCAAACAGGTGGCGGTGCCGGGAACATAGAGATCAAAGAACGAATCCGCGGACGTGAAACACTGCACGGAAACACCGGCCGTCCCTAAAACGGTGGTCACCGAGTCCGACGCCCCAGGATCGGCTTCGATCACCGCAACAGTAAAATCGGGCAGGATTTCCTCGCGCTACCCCGTTCGGGCCGAAGGCTCAAATGCGGCGGTAGAGGCCGGCCCGACGGAGTCCGCCTCCCGTGGTAATACGCCACGCGTAAAATATGTTCGCCCCGATACGATATAACTCCCTCACCGACATCACCAGCGTTGGCACTACTTGTTTCCTGCTACGTGCAGAGCACCGCCCCGCTCTCCAAATACCTTGGCGCGTCGCAGCCGTAAGACGTGTTTGTCGCATCTGTCCTGCACGCGCGATGCTGGCCGAGATCGTCGGCGGGCGGGCGACGCGCGCATTAAGCCGGTGACGCACACCGCGTAGTCACCCGCATATCCACCCCGTCTGGAAGGGCCGATAACGACATCGTTCTGAGGTCGACGATTGCAACGCGGTTTTTTGGATTCTTTAGATCCCGAACGGGGACACCGATGTCAGACGACGTTGAAGACAGAGATGCTGAACAGCGCGGAGAAGCGAAATGGATTCGCCAAAGGCCCGCGGGCTATCGGGCGAGGCAGAAAACACCCTATCGCAACGCCGGATTTATCCTTTTTGGTTTAGGGGCGATGAGCGTCGCGGCGGCTTCGTTCTTTCTGCCGTCGTAAGCGTAGCGTCCCTCGGAAAAGCCAACGCATTTTGAGAAGACGATCCTTCTGGAGTACGGCTATGAATAATCCCATTCCCCGCGAATTCTACGACGGCTATTTGCCGTCGACGCCACGTGAGCCTGCGTGGGATTTTGCGACGGCGTACGCTTGTGATGCGTATGACTCCGTTGTCTGGCGCGGCGCCAGTGATCTCATATCGCTCCATGGACACGGGGCTTGGCGGGCGGCCGCGATGCAATTCATGGACTTGAATGCCGCGGGAGATGCCGCCGGAGCGATAGCATTTCTGAAGGTCGCAGGGGCCATCGCATGGTTTGAGGACCACGTCGTGCGCCGCGCGAACTACGCCGGCTAAGGGACAGCATTGCGCGGCGCGGCGGATATCACGCCGGTGTGAGAGCGTCGGGGACCGCGTCACCGGAAACACCGATGCCGGCCAACATCCCCATTCTCACCAGTTCCGCAAGACTCCGGGCGTGCATTTTTTGCATCAACCGGCTGCGGTGAACCTCGAGCGTACGTGGCGAAATGTCCAAGTCGGATGAGATGACCGTGCTGGGGTCACCGGAAAGAAGATGCTCGAAAACCTCGCGCTCCCGCGGCGTCAGCGAACCGATGCGAGGTTCGATGATTTTTGCGCGAGAGGCGAGCCGGCGTTCATGGACGCCGCGATAGAGGCACGCTTTAACGCTTTTGAAGAGTCTGGCGGCATTGACCGGCCTCTCGATGAAATCGACCGCTCCGGCTTTCATGGCCCGTACCGCCATATCAACATCTCCATCGCTCGTGAGCAGAATGACGGGCAAATCAATCTTGCGCCTGAGCAGTTCCGTCTGCACGCCGAGGCCGTCCATGCCGGGCAAATGGCCCGTCGAGAGCACGCAGTGGACTTCGCCTTCGACGAACCCGTCGAAAAACGCTTGGTGAGAATCGTAAGATTTCACTTCGATATCCGCCGATCTCAGCAGCGCGGAGATCGACTCTTGCGCGCCCGCGTCGCTTTCGATGACGGCGACAGTGGGGACAATAGGATTGGACAGATTCACTCTCCTTGGGCCAGTCGGGTCTGGGCGGCAGACGACCGTGACGCAGGACATCGTAGTCGCCGTCGCGGCGTGAGGCTGTGCAATGGAGCACAGGAAGCGACGCTGCAAGGGCAAGACACCCTGCGCGTGTGGGGCCTGCACCGCGGAAGGCGCGCGCTTCATCACCCTGGATGCCAAGGACAAGCCTTGGCATGACAGTGGACGTGGGACGCCGATCTCGCCCCGCGCCGTCATCGCCGACTGAACGGACGGTCAGGCATTCAGGCCAAGCCGCGCTACGGCCCGGCTTTGCTGCGGTGCGGCGTAACGTTTTGAATAATTCTTGCGGATTTCCCCTTAGGTTTATGAGACTCTTTTTTGTTACTCGAAACATGCGCGACGGCGTCGCGGATGCTGTGAACGCGTGCGGGCTGATCCGCACCATGAGGGGGGACTATCGATATGCTTGCGATTTCTACCGTGCGGTCTCGTGTGAAGACCAATGCGCTCGCGTCCGTGAGCGGCCTCGCGCTGGCGGTGTTTGCCGCCGCGCCCGCCGCGCAGGCGCAGAGCCCGGCGCCGCAATCGGCCCAGGCGCCTGTTGTGGAAGAGGTTGTGGTGACTGGATCGCGCATCGTGCGCGACGGCTACGAAGCGCCGACGCCGGTGACCGTCGTGGGCGCCGAGCAGCTGATGGACGCGGCCAAGCCGAACGTGTTCGACGCGATTTCGAGCCTTCCGGCGTTTTCGGGCAACATCAATCTTTCGACCAGCACGTCCGGCATCTCGCAGGGCACGGGCGGCGCGAGCACGCTGAATTTGCGCGGCCTTGGCGTCAACCGCACGCTGGTGCTGTTCGACGGCCGGCGCTTCCCCAACATCTTCGTGACCGGCGGCACGGACGCAAAGCTCTTCCCTGATCTTTTGATCTCGCGTGTCGACGTGGTGACCGGCGGTGCGTCCGCCGTTTACGGCTCGGACGCGGTTTCGGGCGTCGTCAACTTCGTGCTCGATAAAGAGTTCACGGGGGTGAAGGGCAATATCATGGGCGGCATCACCGACCGCGGCGACCATGAGCAGTATAAAGCCGCCATCGCGGCGGGAAGCGCGTTCGCCGGCGGGCGTGGACACGTGCTGTTCGCCGCCGATTTCGGCGATCAGGCGCAGATGGACGGCAAGGACCGCGACTGGAACCAGGTCGGCTTCTTCCAGGTGACCAACCCCGCCTACACGGCCACGAACGGGCAGCCGCAACTTCTGAACCGCTATAACGCGGGCTTGTGGGCGGCAAACCCCGGCGGCGTGATCGCGAGCGGCCCCCTGAAGGGCACAGCGTTCGGACCCAACGGCGCGCCTTACCAGTTCGATTTTGGCCAATTCATCGGCGGTTCGTTCAACGTGGGCGGCGACTGGAAGAACGCGACCGAGCAAGGCGCCAACAGCCTCTCGGCCGGGACATCGGACAAACATCTGTTCGCCCGTGCGAGCTATGACGTGAGCGACAATGTGACGGTGTTCGCCGAATACAACTTCGGCACCGTCGCCTCGACTTACGATTGCTGCTGGACGTATTACCTGGGCGCCAACATTAACGTCAGGACGGACAACGCC
>CANJEU010000022.1 GCA_947473445.1 Fidelibacterota bacterium
AAGCGGTTAGGTTTCGTCATAGGTGTTGCCAGTGCGCTTTTCGCGAGCGCTGCGGGTACGGCTATGGCCGCCGAGCTGTCCGCCGCGAAGGACACGCCTGCCGCTCGCACGTCCGAACTCGCGGTCTATTCGAATAACAGCCTCGGCATCGGCTACCAGACTCCGGTCAGCAACAGCTTCAGTCTGGGCGCTCCGGTGGTCGTAGGCCGCCGCGCGGTCGGCGGTCTCGGTGTCGCCAATGCGCAGGACGTGAACGCGCGCTTCTCGACTCATCTTTTCGGCGGCGATGTCGGCGTGTTCGGCGGTTACGCCGATCAGCCCTCGACGCTGTCGCTGTCACCGGTCTCCTCGTGGACCTTCGGCGCGACGGTTGGCTACGCGGGTGTCTATGTGCTCGGTGGCGTGAGCGATACCGCCGCCTTCGGTCCGTTCACGGGCCGTGAAGGTTGGGCGGCGGGCCTTGGTTACGACATGGGCTCGTTCGATCTGCGCCTGACCTATGCTGCGGAAGTCGCGAGCCTCGCGGCTCTCAATCATGCGACGGCGGCCGATACCCAGCAGATCACCCTGGGCGGCATCTATTCGCTCAGCCCGCGGTTCAGCCTGAACGCCGATGCGTTCTATAGCGGCCGTGAGCGTGCGACGACCTACTTCACGGCCCCGACGGCGAAAACGCCGCAAGGCACCGGCGCGCGCGTGGGCGTTCAGCTCCGCTTCTAAGCCACATTCTTCATCGCAAAGTCGATACCGGCGATTCCGGCAAAACCCGCCGCGCGCATCTGCGTGACGTGCATTGGGGTTACCCCTCCGAGGGCGAGGACATCGACGCGCGCGCTCCTAGCAAGCCCGGCAGCCCGTGTCGGCCCCAACGCCGTCTGGCCAGGGTGGCTGCGCGTGGGGAACACCGGCGACAACAAAGCCGCATCCGCGCCCAATGCGTACGCGTGTGACACGCCCGGCGCGCCATGGGCCGCCACCGTCAGAATTCCGCCGCGCTGCCTGCGCCAAATCCGCGCCCCGCTCGAAAGACCGCGCTTTGCGGCATGTTCGGGAAGGTGAATGCCATCGGCGCCGACGGCGACTGCGAGGCGCCAGTCGCCCGCCACCAAAAAGAGAAGGCCGCGCGCGCGGCACAACAGGGCGAGGTCGCGTGCGAGGGCGCGGCGATCGGGACTCTCATAATGACGGAAGATAACGCCCGCGCCGCGCGGCAAGGTTTTCAACGCGGCTGCGGCGTCGGGCGTGCGGGCTGTGTCGGTCAGAAACCACACCACGGGCAGGTGAGGTTTGAGCTTCCGCCCGCTGTTTGGTAGCAATGACCCCATGACTGATTCCATGACAAGCGATTCTAACGGACCGGCCCAAAATCTCGAAAGCGTATTGCAGCAGATCAAATCCGCCGCGCGCGCTGTCTCACGCGACCCCGCCGGCGTGACGCTGATCGCGGTCAGCAAGACCCATGACGCCGAAAGAATCGCCCCGCTGATCGCCGCGGGCCAGCGGGCGTTCGGCGAAAACAGAATCCAGGAGGCGCAAGCCAAATGGCCTGCGCTCAAAACGATCGCCCCGGATATCGTCCTTCATCTGATCGGCCCGCTGCAGTCCAACAAGGCCGCCGACGCGGTCGCTTTGTTCGATGTGATTCATACGGTGGATCGCCCGCGTATCGCCGAAGCGCTGGCAAGCGAGATGGCGCGCCAGAACCGCAGGCTGCCCTGCTTCATCCAGGTAAATACAGGGCGCGAGCCGCAGAAGGCCGGGATCGATCCCCATGCGGCCGAGCAGTTCGTGAAGGACTGCGTCGCGACCTGGAATCTTCCCGTTGTGGGCTTGATGTGCATTCCGCCGGTCGAGGAGCGGGCCGCGGTGCACTTCGGATTCCTCAAAGACCTCGCGCGACGAACCGGCCTGTCTCAGCTCAGCATGGGGATGAGCGCCGATTTCGAAACCGCGGTCCGTCTTGGCGCCACTCACGTCCGCGTGGGCAGCGCGCTGTTCGGCGCGCGCCCCGCTTCGGCGGAAACGAAACGTAACTAGAGCGTATCGTTCTGTAACCCTGTTTTACCGCCAGGCAACATCCGGAGCAGGATTCCATCCTTCATAATGAAGTGGTGATAGAGCGCCGCCAGGATGTGAATCACGACCAGGGCGTACATGGCGAACTGCGCGTAATAGTGAAGCGACTGCGCATTGGCCGAAAGGTCGAAACTGCGCGGCACAAGGTGCGGCAGATTAAAGAGGCCAAACACCGGGATTTCGCGTCCCCGGGCCGCAAGGCCGATATACCCCGACAGCGGCATACCCAATAAAAATAGGTATAAAGTAGCGTGCATGACGGTCGAGGCGATGCGCTGGCCGCGGGGCAAATGTACGGGCAGTTCGGGCGGTTTGTGCGTCAGTCGCCAATACAGCCGGGCAGCAACCAGCAGCAGCATCATGAAGCCGACGGTCTGGTGGACCTCAAGGGCCGTACGGCTGGTGCGGGTGTCATCGATATAGACGGTGCCCAGGCCAAAAATGACCGACAGGACCAGCCCGAAGGCCATTACCCAATGAAACGTGATTGCGACACGTCCGAATTTTTCTGCTGGCCGCTGCATGTTATATGGTACCCCCAATCCTTGGCTGGACGATAAACAAGGGAGAAACGAGGTGTCATTAGGAATTATGCGTGCTCTGGGAGTTAGCTTGGTGGCGGGCGCTGCGTTGCTCGCTCCGGAGCGCGCCGGCGCCGTCGACTGGGCAAAGGTGCCTGAGAAGTCGATCACGCTGTTTTACCCGGCGCAGATTTCGTGGGACCGGCTGTTCACGCCGGGCCGCCACAGCGGTCAGCGCCGCTATCCGGAAAAGACCTGTGTCGGGTGCCACGGCGATATCGATGAAGGTCCCCTGGGCGATAGCCTCGTGGACGCGGAAAAGGATAAAGAGCCCGCGCCCATCGCCGGCAAGCCGCCGTTCGTGAAGGCCAAGGTCAAGACCGCCCACGAAAACGGCCAGTTGCTCGTGCGCCATGAATTCGATCCGGGCAAGCAGCCCAAGGTCCCGATGGACAAGGAATTCGAAACCAAGGTCACGATGATCCTGGACGACGGTGGCGTGAAGGAAGCAAAGCAGGCGGGCTGCTGGCTCACCTGCCACAGCGATGTGGAAAGCATGCGCTGGAGCGTGCCGGGCACGACCAAATACCTTAGCGATACGCGCATTCCCAAAAGCGGCGGCGACGTGATCAAGTCGCCCGAAGAACTCGCCAAGATGCGCGCGGCGGGGAACTTCCTCGAGTATTGGCAGGCTCGCATCAACCCGGGCAAGCCGGCGGTCGCCGTCGATGGCACCATTCTTGAAAAGCGTGCCGCGCACGAAAAGCCGGCGGTGAAAGTCACCTCGACGGTCACCAAGGGCGTCTACACGGTCATCTTCAGCCGCGCGCTCGATGCCGGCCCCGACTATAAGAAGATCGTGCCGGATAAGAAGTACACCGTGGGCTTTGCGATCCACGCGGGGAACACCTCGCAGCGTTTCCACTACGTGTCGTTCGAACGCTCGCTGATGCTCGATGGCATCGAGGGCGTCGCCGATTTGCTGGCGCCAGGATCCTCGGCCGGTACCGGCCGCTAAGTCCGCTAAAATCCGGATCGCTATAGCGAGATGACAATCGTCATCTCGCTATAGTTTTTAGATGTCGCGTGTCCGGACGGAAAACCGGAAGACGACTTTTCCTGGACCCGCTTTAATAGACGGTCCGGATATCCACGAACGTCGCACCTGTTAGCGCGCGCAGGACCGAAAGAAGGTCCTCGCGCGCTAATGCTATGCAGCCGGCGGTGGGAGTCAGATCGGGCGCGGCCACATGCATGAATATCGCGCTTCCCGCATACGGAATGACAGGATCGTCGTTGTGGCCAAGCACGACCACCAGATCGTACAGCGCATCCTCGCGCCACATATTCTCCGCGCTCGCGGGGTAGGGCAGTTTGACCGGGCGATTGTAGTTTGCATCCTCGGGCGCGTCGCACCAGCCATCGTCGCGCGCGATGGGCTGGATGAGCAGGCGCGTGGCCGGCGGCATGAGTTTATCGCCGCGGTAGAGCACGCGTTTGAGCGCAAAGCGGCCGACGGGTGTCGCGCCGTCGCCTTCATGCTTGTCGGTTTTGATGCCGCTGCGGCCGAGGACGCAGGGAAACGCGAAGTTCTTGAACCGCAAGGTGCCGCGGGTCGCGTCGGTGGCGATGGGCGAAACGAGAATATCCATGAGACTAGAACAGATGCCCTGAACGTTTGGCTTTGGTTTGCAGATAACTCCAATTGTGCTCATTGGAGGGGAAGGTGTGGGCAACGCGCGCGCTGACTTCGATGCCGTGACGGCCGAGCGCACCGACCTTCGCCGGATTATTCGTTAAAAGACGTACGCGTGTGAAGCCCAACACGCGCAGCATGCGCACCGCCGGCAGATAGACGCGTTCGTCGTCGTCGAAGCCAAGTTGCTCGTTGGCGTCGACGGTATCGAATCCGCGATCCTGCAAAGTGTAGGCGCGCAGCTTGTTGACGAGGCCAATGCCCCGGCCTTCCTGCGCGAGATAAAGCAACACGCCCCCGCCTTCCTTGGCGATAGCCGCGATCGCGCCGCGCAGTTGGTCGCCGCAGTCGCACCGCAAGGACGCCAGCAGGTCGCCCGTGAAACACTCCGAATGTAAGCGGGTCAGCACCGGTTTTGTCGGATCGGGCGTGCCGATGATGATGGCCAGATGTTCGGCGCCGCCGTCGCGCGGGCGGAAGGACACGATGCGTGTGTCCTCGCAATCGGCCAGCGGTACCCGCGCCTCGCTGATCGGTCGCAGATCGCCCGCGGTGTCCTGATCGTAACGGGTGATGGCCCCCGCGCTGACCGACAGCCGGCCATGGCGGCGGATCCAAAGCTCGGGATTATCCGCAAGCGGCGCGAGCACAACGGCCGGCAGAAGCCGTGCAATCTTTGCGAGTTGCACGCCGGCGTGTCCGGCATCGGATGCGGCGACCGCTTCGGCCACGCCCACGCCCGGCGGCGGCACCGGCGCCTCGACGTCCGGATCGATCAGGGCCCGGATCCGCCCTGCGGTCAGGTCGCGACACCCAAGCTGTACGGCCTGCGCCGATGGTGCGGTTAGGCCCAGCACGGCCGCGCGCCGGCCGGTGATGACCAGCGAAGCGGGCCCGACACCGGCCTCGGTGAAAAACGGGGCCGGCCACAGATCGATGGTTTCGGCCGCGCGGACCAGCGCCGCGACAGTCCCTGTGGCGCCGCAGCCGAGAATGACCACGGCGCCGCCGCGGCGCAACTCGGCGACCGCACGGTCCACGGCTTCCAAATCGGCGAGTGCGAGTTCCGCAACTGCGGAGGGCGCGGTGTCTGGGTCGGGCCTAGCATTCATGATCATGGGGGATATATAGCCTTGCCCGGCCTGTCTAGCCGTGTGCCAATGCGTTTGCGCCGTACCTCACAACCGATTGTGGATAGCGGACGCGCCCCCACATCGGGAGGGACGTTGCCGGCAAAGCGTCCTAGACTAGTGATTGCTATATTAAGTGTTGCCGCCTGAAACGACGGAGAGTGGGCCCCCGTGTCATCCGCCCGAAGCATCCTACTGATCGATGACGACGATCTGCTGCGCACCTCGCTGCGAGAGCAACTGGCCACGCAAGGCGAGTTCGGCCGCATCGACGAAGCCGCCACCGGGGCGGCCGGAATCGCCGCGGCCACCGGTAATGTGTTCGATATCATCCTTCTCGATCTTGGATTGCCCGACATGGACGGGCGTGATGTCTGCCGCACGCTGCGCGAAAAGGGCGTGCGCTCGCCCATCATTATGCTGACAGCGCTCGATTCAGACGACGATACGGTCACAGGCCTCAACGCGGGCGCGAACGACTATATCACCAAGCCCTTCCGCCTGGCCGTATTGCTCGCGCGCGTGCGCGCTCATCTGCGTCAACACGAACAATCCGACGACGCGGTGTTCACCATCGGGCCTTATCAGTTCCACCCCGCCGCCAAAATGCTCAGCAGCGAGGAAGGCAAGAAGAAGATCCGGCTGACGGAAAAGGAAACCGCGATCCTGAAGTATCTCTACCGGATCGGGAACAAGACCGTCTCGCGCGAGACATTGCTCGGCGAAGTATGGGGATATAATGCGGCCGTAACGACCCATACCCTCGAAACGCACATCTATCGTCTGCGTCAGAAGATCGAAGAGAACCCCGCCGACGTCCGGCTCCTCATCACAGAGTCTGGCGGGTATCGCTTAAACGCGTAAACGGGCGTGTCGACGCCAAGTCATCGACACCCGAAATCTTGAACGCTGAAAGAACGGCCTCCGGAGGCCCCGGCGCTGCTGTTGCGACGGAAAGCCTCCGGTCGACGCACGAGAACTACTCGCGTTTCGAGATATTGCCGAGCAATTCGAGGACGTTTTTGCGGAGATCGGCGTTGTGCAGACGCCAGTAGGCCCGAACCAGTTCAAGCGTTTCCGTGCGCTGCATCGGATCGCTGTCCGGTCCGCCCACAACTTCTTCGGCAATGCCTTCGACGGCGCTGCGCGCTGCGGGGGTTGTACGGTCGCCCGTGGTCTCAGGCCCGATGTCTTCAAAGAAGTAGGCAATCGGACAATTCAGGACACGGGAGATGTCGAAGAGGCGGCTTGCGCTCACGCGGTTATGGCCGCTTTCGTACTTCTGGACCTGCTGGAATGTGACGCCGATATCGCCGGCGAGCTGTTCCTGACTGATATGCAGCAGCGTGCGACGGAGTTTAATTCGTTTCCCGACGTGGATATCAATCGGGTCCGGGCCGCCGCCGCGTGTGCCGGGCTGTCGCCCTCTGCCGCGTGCTTTCATTGTTAAAACTGTCAACTCCATTACCCATTCTGTTTGTATGTTGAACAAAAGTCGCTTGGACATCTGCTCCTTCTATTGGCGGCGCGACCTCTGTTTGATCGAGGTCTTCGCCGCCCTACAAAGATGGATTGAAAAATGTAGAGGCGCAAGCAGCGGGCGGTAGCCGTGCGATACGCGCGCGCAATCTGCGGTGGCCGAATATTCGCAGCACCACGAGAACTTTCGTAATATCGCGGGGTTAGAGTAGTTCGGTGGCGCGATTAAAACCCGTTCATGCGCGAATGAAGGGAAGGCGGCACCGGGGGGTGCGCAACTGACGGACGCAATTCTTCGCCCAAAGCGGGGTATTTGCGGCCGCAATTACCCTAGTGCGAAGCTAAAACCGGCCCGAAGATATGATGCACCCAGCGCGTGTGCTCGAAATTTGATATAGGTCATGAATGCAGAAGGACGAACGCATACTGCTCGAGATGCTCGAGGTGATCGGCCAGCGCAAGGCAGCCGACCCCGCGACGTCCTATACGGCGCGCCTCTACGCCAAGGGGATCCACAAGATCGCTCAGAAGGTGGGCGAAGAGGCGGTGGAGACCGCTGTGGCGGCCGTGGCCGAGTCCGACCAGCGGCTCGCGCGGGAAAGCGCTGACCTTCTCTATCACCTGCTCATCCTCTGGCATGCCAAGGGTCTTTCGCCCGCCGAGGTCTGGGCCGAGATGGATAAACGCTTTGGCACGAGCGGCACTGCCATCAAGGAAGTTCGCAAGAAAGGCTAAACATCAGCATGGGCGCTCCCACGATGTACGACGACAGCAATATCTTCGCGCGAATCCTGCGCGGCGAAATCCCCTGCAAGAAAGTCCACGAGGACGAACACACGCTGGCGTTTGACGACATCGCGCCGCGTGCGCCGGTGCATACCCTCGTCATCCCCAAAGGGAAGTATGTTTCGGCCACGGATTTTGCCGACAAAGCCAGCGATGCCGAGATCGGCGCTTTCATGCGCGCGGTGCGTAAGGTCGCGGCCCTGAAGGGCGTCGACGCCAGCGGCTATCGGCTGATCGCCAATACCGGCGTCGATGGCGGCCAGGAAGTTCCGCACTTCCATGTGCACGTGCTCGGCGGCCGTTCGGTCGGACCCATGACGAGCGCGAAATAGAAAAAACGCGGGACCCCGAAGGGACCCGCGTCAAAATGTCTCGCTCTCTCGTCCGCGGCGCGGTTCCTAGTTATGGAACCAACGCCGGGACAAAGGTGCGCTGTTCTTTCTTCTTGAGCCCTCGCGCCGCCGCGGCGCGAGCCTCGAAGAACGAGCGCCTTCGTACTTAGTTGTAATCGCGATTACGTCGATCAAGGTTGACGTCATCCGGATCCGTGAAGGCACCGACCGCCGCGCCACCCGCGCCGCCGATCACCGCGCCCGTCACCGGATCGCCGCCCGTCACAGCGCCGATGGCCGCGCCGCCGGCTGCACCAATGGCGGCGCCGGACAAGGCGCGATCACCGCGGTTGTAGCCACACGCGGACACCGCGACGAGAATCAAAGAAGCTGCGAGAATACGTTTCATCATGACTGTCTCCTCGGTCCGTCCACCAGATGTGAACGCAAGGGACAACGTCATGACGGTCAATTCGTTTCTGCAAACAGTAAGGCATCTTCGCCGCAAACCCGCGCGTTACGTGCGTTGACCGCAAAGCTTGCAGGCAACGGTGGCCCGTGGGCGATAAGAGCGGCGTTTTAATCGGCGAGCGTGGACCGTCCGGGAAGCACGCGGCGATACGACAGCGCCTCGGCGATATGACGGCGACCGACATCGGCGGCGCCATCAAGATCGGCAATCGTGCGCGCCACGCGCAAGATGCGGTGATACCCGCGCGCGGAAAGTTTCATCTTCTCGGCCGCTTGCGTCAGCAGCGCGCGGCCTTCTCCATCGGGTGCCGCGACGGCTTCAAGAAGTTCGCCGTCCGCTTCCGCATTGCTGGCCGGGCCTTGAGCCCCAAAACGCGCGCGTTGAACATCCCGCGCACGCGCAACCCGCGTCGCGACGGCGGCGCTGCGTTCGGCCGTCGAAGGGGCCGACAGATCCAGTGGATCGACCGCCGGCACATCCACATGCAAATCGATCCGGTCGAACATGGGGCCTGAGATTTTGTTCTGATAATCGGCCGCGCACCGGGGCGCCTTTCCACAGGCCAGTTGCGCATCATCGAGATGACCGCAGCGGCACGGGTTCATGGCCGCGATCAACTGGAAACGCGCCGGATAGCTCACGTGGGAATTCGCGCGCGCGATCATCACGCGTCCGGTTTCGAGCGGCTGGCGCAGGGCTTCGAGGCTTTGGCGCGAAAACTCGGGCAGTTCATCGAGGAACAGAACGCCGCGATGGGCGAGCGAGATTTCACCCGGCCGGGCCTTGAGGCCACCGCCCACCAGCGCGGGTGTCGAGGCGGAGTGATGGGGATCGCGGAACGGACGTTGACGCAAGATCGCCCCGCCTTCGAGCTGACCGGCGACGGAATGAATCATGCTGACTTCGAGCGACTCCGCGCCCGACAGCGGCGGCAGCAATCCTGGCAGCCGGCTCGCGAGCAGCGATTTGCCCGAGCCGGGCGGCCCCACCATCAACATGTTATGTCCGCCGGCCGCGGCAATCTCGAGGGCGCGTTTGGCGGTTTCCTGACCTTTGACGTCCTTGAGGTCGAGGAAGGCGGTTTCACTGCGCGGGGCCGAGGCCGCGGCGGGTGAAAGCACCGACACGCCTTTGAAGTGATTGATCAGCTCAAGCAGCGAGCGCGGCGCAAGCACATCGGCGCCGCCGGCCCAGGCGGCCTCGCCGCCTTGCGCGCCCGGGCAGATCAGCCCGCGCCCGGCCCCATTGGCGCCGATCGCGGCCGGCAACACGCCCGCCACCGCGGCGATCGATCCATCAAGGCCGAGTTCGCCCAAAGCGGTGTAGCCGCTCAGGTCCTCCATGCCGATGACGCCCATGGCGACCAGAACGCCGAGCGCGATGGGAAGGTCGAAATGACTTCCTTCTTTCTGCACGTCCGCGGGGGCGAGATTGACGGTGATGCGTTTTGCCGGAAGCGCAAGGCCAATGGCCGAAAGGGCCGCGCGCACCCGTTCGCGCGATTCGCCCACGGCTTTATCGGGCAATCCGACGACCGCGAAGGTGGGCAGTCCGCCCGAAATCGCCACCTGCACTTCGATGGGCAACACATCGATGCCGGAAAACGCGACTGTATTGATATGTGCGACCATGCCCGTCCCGCCTAGCCTAGCGAGAACTATAGCCGCAATCTTCTCGGGTTAGAACGTTCCCTGGGGCGGCGGCTTGGGCATATCGGGCGGATTGAGCGGCGTGGGCAGCGTTGGCGTCGGCGGTTGAATGAGACCGCGGCGCTGGGCGAACGACATGGTGATCTCGTGTTTGTCGAAGGATTCTTTCACCGCGCGGTTCATATCGAACTGGACCGCCTGGACGTGAGGCTGTTTCACCCAGACCTGGGCGACCACGGTGATGCCGATATCGGCGAACGACATAAGGCCGATCTGCGGCGGCGGCTCTTCCAGCACGCGCTCATCGCGCGAGACGATCTCGTGGACCAGCCGCAACGCAAGGGTCGCATCGTCCACATAGGACAGCAGATATTTAAGCTCGAGCCGGCGGGTGGGGTTGCGGCTGAAGTTTTTCATATTGCCGCTCCAGATCAACCCGTTTGGGACGACCACGTGCACATTGTCGGCAGTGTCGATCTGGGTGACGAACAGGGTGATGGAGCGCACCGTGCCGCTCACGCCGCCCGCTTCAATGAACTCGCCGACGCGGAACGGCCGGAAGAAGACCAGCATCAAGCCCGAAGCCACATGGCTCAGCGTGCCTTGCAACGCAAGGCCGATGGCAAGGCCTGCCGCGCCCAGGATCGCGACAAAACTGGTGGTCTGAACTCCGAAGCTTCCCAGCACCGAGATCAAGGTGAAGATGATCACCAAATACTTCGCGGCCGAGGCGGCGAAGGTGGTGATGGTCTGATCGATTCGCTTCGAGCGGCCGCCGGCACGCTGGATGGAACGGTGAACGATATTGGCGATCGTATAGCCGACGATCAGGATGATGATCGCGCCGATCACCTTCAGGCCGTAGGTCGTGATGACCTCAAGGAAGGTATCGACCGCTTTCGAGATGTGCCGCTCGATCTGCGCCGGATTAAGTTTGGCGAATTCTTCCATCGTCTTCCTCTAGAGGCGCCGCTCGATCGCGTCCCAAACATCGGCTTCAAGGGTGGTGCCGTTGAAGCGGTTGATTTCCTGGATGCCCGTCGGAGACGTAACGTTGATCTCGGTGAGGTAGTTGCCGATGACGTCGATGCCCACGAAAATCAAGCCGCGCTCGCGCAAGGCGGGGCCGATGATGTCGCAGATTTCCTGCTCGCGTTTGGTCAGTTCGGTTTTCTCCGGACGGCCGCCCACATGCATGTTTGAGCGGGCCTCGCCTGCGGCGGGCACGCGGTTGATGGCGCCGACCGCCTTCCCGTCGACAAGGATGATCCGCTTATCGCCCAGGCGCACTTCGGGCACATAACGCTGCACGATCACCGGCTCGCGCCAGGTGGTGGTGAACATTTCAAGCAGCGCGCCCATGTTTTCATCGTCGGGACGAATATGGAATACGCCCGCGCCGCCATTGCCATAAAGCGGCTTGATGATGATGTCCTGATGGTCGCGGCGGAACGCGCGGATTTCATCGACATCGGCCGAGATCAGCGTCGGCGGCATCACGCCTTCAAAATGCGTGACGAACAATTTCTCGGGCGCGTTGCGCACATGCACCGGGTCGTTCACCACAAGCGTCTTAGGATGGATATGCTCAAGGATATGGGTCGCGGTGATATAGGCCATGTCGAACGGCGGGTCCTGCCGCATAAGCACGACGTTCATCGTGCGCAGATCCAGTTCCTGTTCCTCGCCGAGGTCGAAGTGACGGCCCATCTCGCGCCGTACAGCCAGCGTGCGGGCGCGCGCTATGACGCGGCCTTCGCGGAACGACAGTTTGCGCGGCAGATAGTGGTAAAGTTTATGGCCGCGCTTTTGCGCTTCAAGGGCAAGAGCAAAAGTTGAATCGGCGTTGATATTGATGGACTCGATCGGGTCCATCTGGATGGCGACCTGAAGCGTCATGACACCTCTTTTGCGGCGGGCGTGCGGCGTTGGTTGATCCGGCCTGAGGGAGGCCTAGCCCCTTTTAATGCAAGCGCTCGCGCAGTTCTTCAATAACTTGCGCGATCTTGCGCTTATCTGGGCCCTCGGGCGTGCGGGTGACAAAACCCTCGAAGGCTTCGACGGCGTGTTTCAGGTGCCCCAGGCGCATATGCATGACGCCGGCCTCGCGCCAAAGCGTGGCGTTATCGGGGTCGAGCATCTGCATGGCGGCGATGGCTTCCAAAGCCCCGCCAATCTCGTTCAGCTCCATACGCCGGGTCTTCACATTATTCTGAAGACGAATCAGCACGTCGCGATTGCTTACGGGCCGGTAATGGCTGGCCTCAAGCTCGGTCGCCGTGCCGCGCACCAGTTTCAGCAGCTCGCGCAGCGCCCTTACTTCCATCACCCGGCCGCTATAGAATGGGTCGATGATCACGCGCCGGCCGTCACGGCTTTCAAGGCGCACCAGGAAATGCCCGGGGAAATTCAGGCCGGCCGCGTTCCAGCCCTGCGCGCGCGCGGCGGCCAGATAGAGAATGCCCAGCGAGACGGGCAAACCGCGGCGGCGCTCGATCACGCGCATCATAT
>CANJEU010000023.1 GCA_947473445.1 Fidelibacterota bacterium
CATGGCCGGGTCCATCCAGTTCAGCCCCCAGATCAGCCCGGCCGTCAGCGCAACGATGGCCAGAACCGACGTCAACGCATCGGCGAGCACGTGCGCATAAGCGGCGTCGCGGTTGTGATCGCGCGCATGGGCATGATGTTCCTCATGCGCATGGTCGGCATGCGCATGATCGCTGGGATCGTGATCTTGGGTATGCTCATGATCATGGTGGTGATCGTCACGCAGCAGCCACGCACTCACAAGATTGACGAGAAGGCCGACCACCGCGACCACCATCGCGTCGCGGAAATTGATAGGGACGGGACTTGCCATGCGTTCGAAGGATTCCATCGCCATCAAGAGTGCGACCACGCACAGTAAGATCGCGCTCGAGAACGCGGCCAGATCGCCGATTTTCCCGGTGCCGAAGGTAAACATCGCGTTGCCGGCGTGACGCCGGGCATAGGAATAGGCAAAAACCGCGGCCCCCAGAACCGCCGCATGGGTGGCCATGTGCCAGCCGTCGGCCAGCAGCGCCATCGAGCCGAAGATCCAGCCCGCGGCGATCTCCGCGACCATCATGACGAGCGTCAGGATCAGGACTACCCGGGTTCGCCGGGCATTGTGGCCCTGGTCGGCGACAACCAGCCGATGGGGCTCCCGGCAGGGGTGGGTGTTCTCTGTCATGGGTCAAGATTAACGCCCTGATATCGGCGCTCCTAAGGTAAATTCATCGCCTGGGGGCGGTCTTTCCATTTTCCGTGCCCTCGGCCATCATGCCCGCCATGAACAAATCTTTCCAAATCGAACGGCGACCCTCGGTCTGCCCGCACGACTGTCCGTCAGCCTGCTCCCTCGATGTCGAAGTCATCGATGGCCGCAGCATTGGCCGCGTGCACGGGTCCGAGACCAACAGCTACACGGCCGGTGTGATTTGCGCCAAGGTCGCGCGCTACGCCGAACGCATCCATCACCCCAACCGGCTGCTTCATCCGATGAGACGGGTAGGGCCGAAAGGCGCGGGAAGATTCGAACGTATCTCGTGGGACGCGGCGATGGAGACCGTCGCCCGCAAGTTCCTCGAAGCCGAACGCGACTTCGGGGCGCAGTCCGTGTGGCCCTACTACTACGCCGGTACCATGGGCTACGTCATGCGCGACGGCATCAACCGCCTGCGCAACGTCAAGAAGTACTCGGGTCAGTATTCTACGATCTGCACCTCCACCGCCTATACCGGGTTTGTCGCCGGCACCGGCAAGCTCGCCGGGCCCGACCCGCGCGAGATGGCCGTCTCGGACTGTATCGTGATCTGGGGCACCAATCCGGTTCACACCCAAGTCAACGTCATGACCCACGTCGCGCGGGCGCGTAAAGAGCGCGGCGCCAAACTCGTCGTCATCGACGTCTATATGAACCCGACGATGAAACAGGCCGATATGGCGCTGCTTCTGAAGCCGGGAACAGACGGCGCGCTCGCTTGCGCGGTGATGCATATCCTGTTCCGCGATGGTCTGGCCGACTGGGAATATCTTGACCGTTACACCGATCATCCGCGTGAGCTCAAGGCGCATTTGCGCACGCGCGATCCTGCGTGGGCCGCGGGAATCACAGGTCTATCGGTCGACGAGATCGAGGCGTTCGCCAAACTCGTCGGCGAACGTAAGCGCACCTTCTTCCGTCTTGGTTATGGTTTTGCCCGGCAGCGCAACGGCACCGTCAATATGCACGCCGCTTCTTGCATCGCCGCAGTGACCGGGGCCTGGAAATACGAAGGCGGCGGCGCCTTCCATATCAACAACGCCATCTATCACTGGAATAAGAAGGTCATCGAAGCACACGATGCCCTTGATGCTTCGGTGCGTAAGCTCGACCAGTCGCAAATCGGCCGCGTGCTGACGGGCGATGCGGCAGCGCTCTATAATGGCCCGCCCGTCAAAGCCTTGATCATTCAAAATACCAACCCTGTCACGGTCGCGCCGGAGCAGGACCTCGTGAAAAAGGGCTTTGCGCGCGACGACCTCTTCGTTTGCGTGCACGAGCAATTCATGACCGAGACGGCCCAGATGGCCGACATCGTGCTGCCCGCCACCATGTTCATGGAACATGACGATCTCTACGCCGGTGGGGGCCATCAGTATTTCCAAATGGGGGGAAAGCTGGTTGAGCCGCCTGGCGAATGCCGTTCGAATCACGAGGTCATCTGCGACCTCGCGCGGCGCGTGGGCGCGCAACACCCCGGCTTCACGATGTCGCCGCGCGAGCTCATCGACGCCACGCTCAAGGATTCCGGCTGGGGCGGGCTTGACGATCTCGAAAAGCAGAAACATGTCGACGCGCAGCCGCCGTTCGAGGATGCGCATTACATCAAGGGGTTCGCTTACCCCGACGGTAAGTTTCGTTTCAAGCCGGACTGGACGGCCATCCCATCCATCAACAATGGCGCCATGGGGCCGTGGCAATCCCTTCCCGCGCTGCCCGACCACTGGGCGGTCATCGAGGAAGCAACGGACGAGCATCCCTTCCGTCTTGCAACCAGTCCGGCACGAAATTTCCTCAATTCGAGCTTCACCGAGACGCCCACCTCCAAGGCGAAGGAGAAGCGGCCGGAAGTGATGATTCATCCCGTCGATGCCGCGGCAAAAGATATTGCGGACGGCGACGTCGTGAAGCTCAAGAATGCGCGGGGCGAAGTCTTGATACACGCCCGCCTGTTCGACGGCGTGCGCCGCGGCGTCCTCATCGCCGAATCCATTTGGCCGAATGGCGCGCATATCGGCGGCCGCGGGATCAACACCCTCACGGGCGCCGATCAGGTAGCGCCTTATGGTGGCGCCGCGTTTCATGACAATCGTGTCGCACTGGAAAAAGCACGCGATTAACCGTCGCGCCGCGACGTTGCGGCGGATATCTTTATCTCTTCCAGGAGGGAGGCTCCGGATGCAGAAGCTTGCCAAAGCATGCGCCGCGTTACTTGTGTTTGCCGCCGGCGCCGTTGTTGCGGCCGATGATGGCTACCGCAATTCTCCTCTGACCCTTGAAGGCATCGGTAAGTCCTATATGGGGCGCGAGATCGCCTATATTATGGGGCACGAAGGGGCTGAATGGCTCGAACGCCCCGAGCGCGACCGCGAGGAAGGAACCGCGAAAGTCGTTCCGCTCCTGAAACTGAAGCCCACCGATGTGGTCGCCGACATCGGCGCCGGTACGGGATATTTCAGCTTCCGCCTGTCACACGAAGTTCCGGAAGGAAAAGTCTACGCCGTCGATGTCCAGCCCGAGATGCTCGACAAGATCCGGGCGCGTGTGAAGACCAGCAAAGTGCACAACATCGAAGTCGTCCATGGCAGCATCGCGTCGCCCCGCCTCCCGTCCAACACTATCGATCTCATGCTCGTGGTCGACGCCTATCACGAGTTCGCACTTCCGCGCGAAATGGCGGCGGCCATGGCGTGGTCGCTGAAGCCGGGGGGCCGGCTCGCCCTTGTCGAGTATCGCGGCGAAGACCCGAAGGTGCCGATTAAGACGCTGCACAAAATGACCGTCGAGCAGGCGCGCAAGGAGATGGCCGTGGCAGGCTTGCGCTTTGTCAGTGTCGACAGCGAAAGCCTGCCTTGGCAGCACCTGATGATTTTCGAGAAACCGCGGCCCGAATAATAAGGATCGTTAAGCCGTCGGCTGCGACGGCTGACCGGGTTCGGGCATGGACGGTGGTTGCGTCGGCTGAATTTCCGGATAGGGCTGACGCTCGGGCTGCGTATCTGGACGCGGCTCGCGCGGCGGGCTGACTTCATCGGGCACCGTACGCTTCGGATCGATCTCCGGCTGCGGCGGCGCCGGGTTGGACTCCGGTTGTTCGCGTCTGCGCTCTTTCTCGTCGGGTGTTTCGTGGGCCATGTCGTTTCCTTCTATGAGTGAAGTCTAACGGCTGGCGGCAAACGTTGTTCCGTGCGCCGCCTTGGCCTTTCCTTTCCGTCAGCACGGTTTAGCCATCATCGCGGCGTATAAATGTATGTGGGGGCGCAATACGCCTATGAGGTGCGCCATGAGAATTTTCGTTAGTGCAGTGATCCTTGCGATCACGTTTGGCAACAGCGCGTGCGCATCGGCCGCCGATCGCGCTAACCCGCCCGCGACCGCTCCACCCCCCGCCCTCGAGGCCAATCCAGCCAAACCGCCGGCGCCGACGCCTACCGACGACCCCAGCATTTTCAAACCGCCGCCCACAGGCGATGCCGAGATTGTTACGCCGCCCCCGCAAAGCGGAGCGAAAACTCCGGTGATTAAACCGCCCGAGAATCCGCCGCCCAATCCCGCCCCGAGTCCGTCACCGGATAAGGTCAAGCCGCGGACCATTAGCGGCCCTGCCGGCGGTTAAGCCCTATCCTCTGTCCCCCGATTCTCTGGCCCCCGAATTGACAGGGCGATAGCCGGGGTTTACCACGACACCTAGCGATGGTGCCGCGGAGCGCGCAAGCGTGCCGCGGCGAAAAGGGAATCCGGTGTGAATCCGGAACTGCCCCCGCAACTGTAAGCGGCGAGCAGCCTGTCCAATAAAGCCACTGGGTCTCAGCTCCGAGACCTGGGAAGGCGGACAGGCGCGACGACCCGCAAGCCAGGAAACCTAACGTCGCCAGCGTCACCATACCATCGGACGGGGTAACTCCGGTGGTGCGGCCAATCTGTTCGCGGTGACGCGCGTTTCGCATCCGCGACGGATTGGGCCAGCACTGTTTGCAAAACCCAACACCGTCATTTGTCACAACCGGTTCTCCCGCGCGCCGTACGGCGCTGCGTGGGAACCCGCATGAGGGTTTTGCTATGTCGTTACAGTTATCGCGACACGCGTTGTCGCTGCTTCTTCTATCATCCACCGCTCTCTCTTTCACACCGGCCAGGGCTCAGCAGGCTGACCTTACCGGCCTTGACGAGATCGTCGTCACCGCCAGCCGCACGATCGTTCCGCTGAAGTCCGTCGGCAGCGCCATCGACATCCTCACGGCCGAGGACATCGCCGCGCGCCCACGCTTCGAAGTCTCCGACCTGCTCCGCGAAGTGCCCGGTGTGGCCGTCAACCGATCGGGTCAGCGCGGCGCGCAAACCCAAGTTCGCCTGCGCGGCGACGAGGGTAACCACACCCTCGTTCTGATCAACGGGATCGAGGTTGGCGACCCGATGTCCGGCGATGAATTCGATTTTGGCAATCTCCTGACCGATGGTGTCGATCGCATCGAAGTCTTGCGCGGTCCGCAAAGCGCGCTGTATGGCAGCCAGGCCATCGGCGGCGTAATCAATATCCTTACCCATGAAGGAAAAGGGCCTCTCGAAGGTTCGGTCAGCGCGCAAGGCGGTTCGTTTGGCACCTACGCCCTGAATTCCGCGGTGGGCGCGGGCGGCGAGGGCTACAGCTTCGGCGCATCGGTCGCATGGCTCGACACCGACGGAATTTCACAAGCAGCGAGCGGCACGGAGAAGGACGGCCACCAGAACTTCACCTTCAACGCCAGCAGCCATGTGGCGCCCAGTGAGGTGTTCGATCTTGCCCTCGCGGCGCGCTATACGCAGGCGTACGGCGAAGAAGACAATCAGGACTTCGCGGTGTTCGGTTCGCCCACCTACAGCACGGCCATCGACTCCGATAATGCGCACCGCACGAAAACCGCTTACGGCCGCGCCGCCGGCCGTTTCTCGCTGCTCGAGGGCATGTGGGACCACACGCTTGCCGCGGCGATCACCGACGTGCGTAAACGCAACTTCGATATGCAGGCCTTTTCTTTTGGCTCCGAAGGCCGCCGGGTCAACCTGTCGTACCAGACCAACCTGTTCGTGGGAGAGGCGGGCGATGCGATCCGCCATGCGGTGACGGGATACGTTCAGTACAAGGACGAAAATTTCGAGAATCAAAGCGCTTTCCCAGGCCCGCAGAACCAGCAACGGTCCACGCAAGACATCGGCTACGTCGCCGAATACCGTCTCGATCTCGCCGATCAGGTCTTCCTTTCCGGCGCGCTCCGCCACGATGATCACGAGCTGTTCCGCAACGCCACCACATATCGCGCAACCGCCGCATGGCAGCGGCCGGGCAGCGGCCTCAAGCTTCGCGCGAGTTATGGAACCGGATTTGCAAAGCCGGGCTTCTTCGAACTCTTCGGCTACGATCCGACGAGCTTCGTGGGCAACCCAAATCTCAAGCCGGAGACCTCGCGCGGCTGGGATGCCGGCTTCGACTACGCGTCGGGTGACACCGCGTTTCTATCGCTGACTTATTTCTCGTCCGACTTCGAAGATGAAATCCTCAACGACTTCTCAGTCTTCCCCTTCACCGTCAGGAACGCCGTCGCTGAAAGTTCCCGCCAAGGTGTGGAGCTGTCGGCGCGCTATACGCCGGATGGGCACATCACGCTGGCGGCCAGTTATGGCTATACGGAATCCGAAGACGACGCGGGCTTCCAGGAAGTGCGCCGCCCGAAACATATCGGCAGCGTGTCGGCGTCCTACCGTTTTCTTGATGACCGAGCGCAAGTCGGCCTCAGCGCCGACTACAACGGACCGATGACCGACGTCGTCTTCGTGCCGTCCATTGCGTCGGGTGTAGCGCGGCTGAAGGCCTTCACGCTTGTCACTGTTTCGGGCTCTTATGATGTGACGGACACGATCGAGATTTTCGGGCGGGTCGAAAACGCGCTCGATACGCGCTACCAGGAAGTCTACACGTATAATACGCCCGGGATTGGCGCTTATGCGGGTGTTCGCCTTCGCTTCGGAGGATAGGATCAGCTCATGATCCACGCATGGACACGATACGTTGTCGCTGCGCTTGCCGTCCTGGCGAGCGCCGCGGCGAGTGCTGCGGCGCGCGCGGACCAGCCGCGGCGGATCGTGTCCATGAATCTCTGCACCGACCAGATGGCGCTTCTGCTGGTCGGCCCCGAACGGATAGCTTCGATCAGCTTTCTCGGGGCCGATCCGGCGGAATCACCTCTGGCTCACCTCGCCGTTGGCATTCCGATCAATCACGGACTTGCCGAGGAAGTTATCGCCGCAAAGCCCGATCTCGTGCTTGCGGGGAAATACACAACCCGGTTTGCAAAGGCGATGCTGACCCGTCTCGGATACAAGGTGGTCGAAATCGAAAGTCCCGAGACGATCCCGGGCATACACGCGACGCTGACGTCGCTTGCCGCCGTGCTGGGTGCTGAAGCACGCGCGGGCGAATTGCTTGCCCAGATGGACCGGCGCCTGGCCACGGTGGCCGCGCCCGCGGGCCGGTTTGGCTCGGCGATTGTCTTCGACGCCAATGGCTTTACCGTCGGCCGGCCTGGGCTTGCCGACGAAGTCATGACGCTGCTTGGCCTCGTCAACAAAGCTCCCGAGCTGGGCATTGGCGCCTACGGCCAAGTCCCGCTCGAGACGATGCTGGCCGCGCGGCCCGACCGGATTATCAACCTCGTCTATCGGCCCGGTGCCCCGTCCATTGCCAATGCGATCGTCAACCACCCCGCGCTCAGGCACGGCTCAAGAAGCGGAAAAACGCTTTCCGTCCCCGGACGTCTGCTGACCTGCGGCACGCCGATGATTGCCGAGGCCGCGGAACGGCTGGCGGCATCGCTCGCGGACCCTGCGCCATGAGTGCCGCCGCGCGCCCCGCATACCGCGAAGTTCGCCCCGGGCTTCTCATCGGTGGCTTAAGCCTCCTCGTCCTGATCTTGACGATCGTCTCGGTTATCACGGGCCGCGGGGCCGTGACCGGCGGCCTCGGCGACCTGATCGCCTTGTGGCAGCGCGACGCCGAAACCGCTTGGCTGATCATGAGCCAAGTGCGCGTTCCGCGAACCCTGCTCGCGCTTCTGGTCGGCGCCTCCTTGGGCCTCTCGGGCGCCGTACTCCAGGGCCTCCTGCGCAATCCGCTCGCCGAACCAGCCTTGTTGGGGGCGTCAAGCTCGGCGGCGCTGGGCGCCGTCACCGTGTTTTACTTCGGGGCTGGGGGCCTGTCGTATTTACTGCCTGCGGGCGGCATGGCCGGCACGCTCCTTGCGACGGCTTTGCTCATCCTCCTTGGGGGTCGCGCGCAAGACACTCTGACGCTCATGCTCGCCGGCGTTGCCATCAATGCGCTGACCGCCGCGCTCACCTCGCTTGCGCTGAATTTCGCGCCCAGCCCCTACGCGGCGTTGGAAATCGTGTTCTGGATCCTCGGCTCGTTCGCCGATCGCACGCTCGACCATGTCTTCATGGCTTTACCTGCGATGATCGTGGGTTGGGTCCTGCTCTTTTCCGTCGGCCGCCCGCTCGATGCGCTCAGCCTTGGTGAAGACACAGCCGCCACCCTCGGCTTCGATATGCGCTGGGTAAAACTCCGCGCCGTCCTCGGAACGGCCTTCTGCGTGGGGGCGGCGGTCGCTGTAACCGGCGTCATCAGCTTCGTTGGGCTTGTGGTTCCGCATCTCATTCGTCCGCTTGTAGGCTACCGCCCCGGACGCCTGCTCCTGCCCAGCATGATCGGAGGCGCGGCCTTGATGCTGGCCGCCGACATCGGTGTGCGCATGATCCCGACGGCTCTCGAGCTCAAAGTCGGTGTGATCACGGCCCTGATCGGCGCGCCGTTCTTCCTGCATCTCCTTGTCGTACTCCGGCGGACTCGCCCATGACGAAGGCGCCAGCACTTTCGTTGCGTGATGTCGGGGTCTATTTCGGGACGCGCGAAATCCTGAGCGGCATCACGCTTGATCTTGCGCCCGGCGCCCTCGTTGGCTTGATAGGCCCGAACGGCGCGGGAAAGACGACGCTCCTGCGCGCCTGTGCGTCGCTGGCGCCGTCCTCGGGCGAGATCGCCTTGCATGCGCGCGCGCTGAAAAGCTGGGAGCCTCGCGCCCGCGCGCGCGCGATTGGATACCTAGCCCAGGAGCGATCCGTCGTATGGCCCGTAACCACGGCGCGCCTTGTCGCCCTCGGGCGCTTGCCCCACCTCGGACCCTGGGATAGTCCATCACAGGCCGATGACGCTGAAGTGCAGAAGGCGATGGCCGCGACGGACGTTCTTCACCTCGCCGATCGTCCCGTAACGGAACTCTCTGGCGGAGAACTGACCCGCGTCCTTGTCGCCCGGCTTCTCGCGGGTGCGCCCGACATATTGCTGGCCGACGAACCTGTTTCGGGTCTCGATCCGGCGCACGCCATGCAGGTGCTGGCCATCTTGCGCGCCCTCGCAGGGCAGGGGCGCACGGTCGTCGTGGTTCTGCACGATCTGACCCTTGCCGCCCGTTACTGCGACCGGCTCGTCCTCATGGACGCGGGGGCCATCGTCGCGGACGGCGCGCCGCTCGACGTTCTCACGCCTGCACATCTCGCACGGTATTACGGCGTAACAGCGGACATAGAAAATCTTCCGGGCGGACCCACCGTTGTGCCGCGCTCTTTGTCCGCCGGGGACCGCGGCGCGCGCTGACGGCGTTAGCGGCCGTCGGCGGGGAGCAGGAGCTTGCCAGGGAATCGGATCGTGGCGGTCGTGCCGATGCCGACGATGCTCTCGATCTTCAATTCTCCGCCGAGCAGATCCATATAACGCTTGCAGATCGAAAGGCCGAGGCCCGTGCCTTTGCCGAGGTGTGACACGGCCGGGTTTCCTTGCAGGAACGGCTCGCCCAGCCGGCGCAGCAATGTCGGTTCGATGCCGGGCCCGCTGTCTTTCACCGAGATGTCGAGCCCATGGCCGGCGCGATAAGTGGTCCACACCAAGATTTCGCCTTCCGCCGGCGAGAACTTGATGGCGTTTGACAGCAGGTTGATCAGCACCTGGCGGATGAAACGTTCGTCTCCCGAAACCGGGGGCAGCTGCGCCGGCGTATCTACCGAGATTCGTAAGCCGCGTTGGGTGGCAAGGCCTTGCACGAAGGATGCGGCCGCCGAGACCACGGCGCGAAGATCGATGGTGTCCTGATGAAGCGGCTGTGCGCCGGACTCGACCTTGGCCATATCGAGAATGTCGTTGACGATATTCAGAAGGTGCTCACCCGAGCGGTGGATGTGATCGGCGTAAGTGGTGTAGGCGCTTGAGACGGTATCTCCGAGAACCTTGTTCCGGATGATTTCCGAGAACCCCATGATCGCATTCAGTGGTGTGCGGAACTCGTGACTCATATGCGCGAGGAACCGGCTCTTAGCCTCGTTGGCCTCTTCGGCGGAGGCCTTGGCCTGCCGCAGAGCGTTCTCGTTCTTCTGGGAATGGGCGAGCTGACGCAGGATGATGAAGGTGGACGAGCCCATGGCGAGGATAATTATCGTCACCGCAAAAGCGATCTGATTGCGCGTCTGCCTCCAGCCGGCGAGATAGTCTTTTGCGTCCAGCGTCACCGAGATCGACGCCGAAACGCCCTCAATAGGGATATGCACGGTTATGCCTTGCGCGGCCGGCTGAACGCTTGTGGTGGCCTCGGCTCTTTGTCCTCTTGCGGTCGGCACATTCGCGTTCGCGGCAATGAGGTTGCCCTCGCCTGTCCACATGGCGATGCGGCCCTGCGCGCCGACATCGAGGGCGCCGAAGTGGTGCGAGAAGTAGCGCGGATTGATAAGCGCGGTGACATATCCGACGACGGCTCCATCCTCCGATTGAACGATATGACCGAGCGGCAGGCTCCATTCGCCTGGGAAAGGCGTTTCGGGCGAACGGTTCTGATAGAGCGGCCCGAACAGGCGGCCGTTGCCGATGTTTCCCATCTCCTTCAGTGGCATGTCCCGATAGCGTTCAACGGCGATGGGATAGCTCATGGCGCTCGCGACGCCGCGGTAGTTCGCATCGAAAATCGTGAATACGTAAATGCCGGGCGTCTGGCGCAATCTTTTGGCCAGTAAATCGTGCAGCGAGCGGTCGTCGATCCCGCCGTGGCCCATCTTATGCTCGTAGAGATCGCTGACGCCTTCAAGCACGCGGTAGGTTTCGACAAAGGCGCGTGTGGCGTGGGCCTGCGCCGCATTAGCGGCATTGCGGGCCGAGCGCGCCGCCGTATCGACGGCACTATTGTATTGCTCGGCGAGATAGTAGATGGACGTGGCAACCATGAGCACCGCAAAGCTCATGACCAGCAGAACCGTCGCCAGCCGCAGGCGTTGCAGCGACGGTCCGCTCTTTTTGAACATCGGGAAGATCGATCGGCGTTTCACGGCCGTTCCTCAATTCAAGAATCTCGAGCGGCCGCGCGAAGTCTAGGTCGCCGCTGGTTCGGCCGGCTTGGTGCTATATTTATTGATCGCGGCCTTCAGCGCCTTAAACAGCATCTGCCCCATTTCGCCGCCGTCGCCTTCGATCTTCTCGCGCAGCACGGCACGCATGGTGTCGATGTGCGCTTTGACGATTTCAAGATTGGCGTCGTCGTGACGGCAGGGCGGTTTGGTCAGCTCGTAAAGCGATTTTCCGAACACCGTGATGAGCGGATAACCGAACGTGCCGCCCTGACCGCGTAGTTCGTGGGCGATCAGGTTGATCTCGTCGAAGTACGAGGTGCGCTCGCCCGAAATCTGTTTGGCTTCCGTGACTTGCCGCGACAGGCGATCAAGGAACTGCTTAGCCCAATCGAGGAAGCCGTCCGCCTCGCGTTTCAGCGACGCCTCGGCCGATGCCAGCACATCTTCCGGCAGCACGAACGGATGGCGCTGGGCGTTCGAGCCCATTTTCTGCTTCAGGTAGTTCGGCAGTTTGAATAGCCAAACATCCGATGGCGCCGCGGGCTTTTCGACCTTGTCCTTGGCATAGACAATCGTGGCGTGAGACTCATCGGGTTTGCGGCGCTCCATATTTTTCGGCGGACCCGCTTTCGAGCGGCGCCGGCAGGGGCCGAAATAGTTCTGTGTCGTCACATACTGACGCGGATTGTCGATAATGCGCTGCAGGACCTTGTAGATATTCTCGACCGAGAACGGCTTGGCCATAAAGTCGGTGACGCCGCGGTCACGGGATTCTTCGACGTTCGCCCTGTCGGCGGCGCCCGACAGCATGATCACCGGCATAAACCGATTAGGCGAGGCTTTGTCGTCGCGCAGCCACTGCAGCAGGTTCACCCCGCTCACCGGCGACATGATCAGATCGGTAATGACGATATCGATGGGTTCGACGGCGCTGGAAAAGCCCTTCGAGGTCAACTTCAGGTAATCGACCGCTTCCTTGCCGTTCTTGCAGCGCTGGACGCGCGGAAACCCCATCCTTTTGATGCTGTTGATCAGGATGTCGAGCATGTACTCGTTATCTTCCACCACCATGATGGAGATACGGTCGAGGCCCTGGTTTTTTTCGTCTTTATTGATCATCAAATCCTGTCCGGAGGGGCCCGGAGACGCGCGCCATGCTCTTGGAATTATTGAGAACTACCTGAGCGCTCCCACACGCTCAAGGCATAGTTGGCAAAGTGGTCCAGGTACCCCGCAACTACAACCGTAGATTAACCCGAAGAGGTAAATTCTTGATCAATTACGGGGCGATACAGGCACTAAAGGTCGCCGAATCCACGTTCCCGCCCGAAAGCACGACCG
>CANJEU010000024.1 GCA_947473445.1 Fidelibacterota bacterium
AACCGTATTATTGTTAAGTGAAACTAACGGGAGTCCGGCCATGCTTACGCGTCGCGAAACACTCATGTTTTCCGCCTGCGCTGCGAGCAGCGCTTTGCTTCACATCCGCGCGAGCCTTGCAGCAGGCGCCCCGCTGCTGACGCGCGCCGTGCCGAAAACCGGCGAGATGCTGCCGATGGTGGGCCTCGGGAGTTCGGCGACGTTCGCGCAGATGACGCGCAGTGAAGACGCCACCGCGCTGAAAGACGTTTTGAAGACATTGGTTGATAACGGCGGGCGCGTGTTCGATACGGCGCCGAGCTACGGCGCATCGGAAGAAGTGGCCGGCACGATCGCGAACGAACTTGGCATCCGCGACAAGATTTTCTGGGCGACCAAAGTGAATGCCTCGGGACGCGACTTCAAAGCCAAAGCCGATCCGGCGAAAGCTCGCGCGATGCTGGACGCCTCGTTCAAGAAGTTCAATCTGCAAAAGATCGATATGATTCAGGTGCACGATGTGGCTGACGTGGCTACACACCTGCCCCTCGTGAAAGAGCTGAAGGACGCGGGGCGCATCCGCTATATCGGCATCACATCGACGCGCGAGAACCAATATGAAGAATTGATCGGCTATATGAAAAATGAGCCGCTCGATTTTGTCGGCGTCGACTATGCGGTCGATAACCGCGAAGTCGAGAAAGAGATCTTCCCGCTGGCGCAGGAAAAGGGAATCGCCGTTCTCAACTATGTACCGTTCGGCCGCACGCGACTGTTCGCGCGTGTTAAGGGGCGCGAGCTGCCCGACTGGGCGGGCGAGTTCGACGCTAAGACATGGGCGCAGTTCTTCGTGAAGTTCTGCATCAGTCATCCGGCGGTGACGGTGGTGACACCCGCGACCAGCAATCCAAAGAATATGCTGGACAACCTTGGCGGCGGCATTGGCCGCATGCCGACGGCCGATCATCGCAAGCGCATGGTGGCGTTGGTGGACGCTCTGTCGCAGGCATAGTCTTAAGGAGTCTGCGCCTTATACCAGTCCAGAATCTCGGCGCCGGTCCACATCACGACGTCTTTATGGCCAAGGATGTGGTCGTAGAGCATCTCGAGATATTTGATCCGGTGCGGAACGCCGGTGAGATAAGGGTGCACTGAGATGGCCATGACGCGCGGGATGCTCGCGCCTTCCTGATAGAGCCGATCGAACTGGTCCCTGCCCCGCTTGAAAATTTCATCGGAGGTATGCTGGGCGACGGCGCTGATGGCGACGTCGTTGATCTCGAGCGAATATGGCACCGAGACGATGGCCCCCGCACGCGTCTTGAGCGGCACGGGCTGATCATCAAGGCACCAGTCGGCGACATATTCGATGCCGGCTTCTTTGAGGAGATCGAGGGTCTCGTCGGTTTCGGTCAGGCCCGGACTTTCCCAACCTCGCGGCGGCTTGCCGGTGAAATCCCTGATCGCTTTGATCGTGGCTTCGATGGCGCCCTTCTGATCGTCGACCTTATGCATGGGCTTTTGCACATAACCGTGGCCCATGAAGTCCCAGCCGGCGGCATTCGCCGCTTCGCACGCCTGCCGGTAAATCTCGATACAGCTTCCGTTTACGGCGTATGTCGCCTTGAGCTTGCGTGCATTCAGCGCTTCGAGGATGCGCCAGAAACCCACGCGCATGCCGTACTCGTGCCAGGCCCAGTTGGTCACGTCAGGCAGCATCGGCTGTCCCATGGGCGGGGGAATGACGGTGCGCGGCATGGCACCTTCGGGCGACCAATTCTCGACATTGACGATGGTCCAGACGGCCACGCGCGCGCCGCCGGGCAATTGCAGCTTGGGTCGCGCGTTGATCGGCGTGTAAGGCAGCCGGCCGCGGATGCTGGAGCCGATTCCGCTCATGGTCAAACTTTCTCGCACAGAAGATTGAGCGCTGTGCGCGAGCAAATACACTCACGCTCGTGCGAGGTAATCTGCGGCACCGCGTCGATGGTGCCCTTGGGATCGGCATCGGCCATATCGAAGGGCGAATCTGTTCCGATACAAATGTGATCTGCCCCGACAAGGTCGATGAGATAACGCAGTGCCTGGGGCTCGAACACGAGGCTATCGAAGTAGATGCGCTTCAGAAGGTCCTTGGGCGAAGTCTTGGTCTTGGCCTGAGTTTCCCCGCGCACCTTGTGACCGTGAACGAGTCGGCCGATCTGATAGGGCGTAAAGCCGCCGCCGTGGGCGAGCACGATCTTTAGCTCGGGTAGTTCCTCGAGCACACCGGAGAACATCAGGTTTGCGAGCATCACCGTGGTGTCGAGAGGATTTCCGATGAGATTGGTGAGATAATAATTCTCGAGCCCGGCCTTGGAGCCCACGTAGTAAGGGTGGGCGAAGATGAAGACGCCGAGCTCCTGCGCGCGGCGAAGGAACGGGCGAAAGCGATCTTCGGCAAGTTGCGCCCCTTCGATGGACGTGCCGATCTCGACCGCCTTGAAGCCGTGCAGTTTCACGCAGCGCTCGAGTTCGGCGACGGCCGCGTCCGGATGCTGCATCGGCACGGTCGCCATGCCGCGCAACCGTTCGGGCCGCGCGCTGACCATTTCGGCGGTGCCGTCGTTGACGAGGCCGGCCGCTGCCAGGGCGAGGTCGGCATCGGCCCAGTAATAGAACATGGGCGGCGCCGGGGAGATCACCGAAACCGTGAGGCCGCGCCGGTCCATGGACTCGATTTTCGCGTCGACATCATGGAATTCGGGGAAGAGCGGATAGACGTAGCCTTGGTCGTGGATGATCTTTCCGCCTTCGATGCGCGCCTTGAAGCGCTGCGGATCGGCGGCCATGGCGTCGACCATGCGCTTTGGGATGACATGCGAGTGGATGTCGATGCGCATCAATGTACTCCCAGGTAATGCGTCAGGGTATCGGGCGCAAAGCTGCCGGCTTTCGCTTCGAATACGGTTTTTCCCGATTCAAGGACCACCACGCGATCGGCCACCGCAAGCGCGCTGTAGAGATTCTGCTCGACCAGCAAGATGGCAAGGCCTTGGGCCTTAAGCTCGGCAATGATGCTTTCGAGGTGCTGCACCATCACGGGCGCGAGCCCCTCGGAGGGTTCGTCCATCAAGATGAGTTCGGGATCGATCATGAGCGCGCGCGCGACCGCGAGCATCTGGCGCTCGCCGCCGGACAATTGGCTGCCGCGGTGCTGACGCCGCTCGGCAAGGCGCGGGAACAGTTCAAAGGCGCGCTCGACCGTCCAGCCATGGGTCACATCAGGTGATTTGAGTACGGTGAGATGTTCGGTGACCGTGAGGGAAGGAAACAAACGCCGGCCTTGCGGCACGTAGCCAATTCTGGCCCGCGCAATCTGGTGGGGCTTCATGGCCAGCAGCGAGCGTTCTTTCCACGTCACCGCGCCGCCGCGCACCTGCGGGGAAGAAAGGCCCATCACCGAGCGTATGAGGCTGGTTTTTCCCATTCCGTTGCGACCGAGCAGCGCGACGACTTCCGACGCGCCGACGGTGAGCGATGCGCCTTGAAGGACATGCGCCTGACCGTAGTAACTGTGCAAATCCTTCACTTCAAGCATGACGCCGCCCCAGGTAGACGTCCTGAACCTGACGATTGCCGCGAATATCCGCGGGGGCGCCCTCGGCCAAGAACTGCCCGTTATTGAGACAGGTTACCCAGTCGACAAGTGAAAGCACGAGATCCATGTCGTGTTCGATGAGTACGATGGTGATGTCGCGCGGAAGCGCGCGAATGATCTCGGTGACGATCGCCCGCTCGGCCGGCGACAGGCCGGCGGCCGGCTCATCAAGCAGAAGCAGGCGCGGCGCAGAGACGAGCGCCATGGCCATCTCAAGCTGACGCTGTTCGCCGTAGGACAATTCGCGCACCAGGACGTCTCTGCGCGCGCCGATGCGGGTGAGCGTCAGCGCGCGATCGAGCTGTGCGCGTTCATCAACCGTAAGATCGGCGTTGCCGAAGAACGAGAACTTCCGGCGCGACCGACCGCGCAGGGCAAGCTCCATATTCTGCGCAACGCTTAGGTTAGGAAAAAGATTTGTGATCTGGAAGGTGCGGCCCATGCCGAGACCCGCCCGGGTGTGTGGCGGGGCGCGGGTCACGTCGCGGCCATCGAAGACGATCTTGCCGTCCGTGGGCGGAAAGACTCCCGTGATCGCGTTGAACAGCGTTGTTTTGCCCGCACCATTTGGACCAATCACCGCGCGGCGCTCGCCCTGCCTGACGTTGAGCGAGACGCCGTCGACCGCCTTCAAGGCGTCAAATTGAACGCTGATATTCTCAAGCGAGAGCAGCACGGTTTCAGATGTCCTGACGCTGGACTGCAATTGGATCAGGCTTTCTTGATGCCTTGGAACTCGCGCGAATAGGGAGGTTGCCTCATGAAGGTCTCGGGATCGTATTTCCAAAACTGCGAGACCTGAGGATAGCTGCCAATGGGCGCGTTGACGTATTTGCCGTCCTTATTGCGCATTACGCGGCGGATGAAGACGTCATAGACAGGATTGCCGTAGGCATCGAGACGCACCGGCTTGCCGAGGGGGCTATCGGGCAGGTCTGTCTTCATCACCGTATCAAGGAAGAGGTCGCGGTCCTCGACCTTGCCATTGATGGCGTTGATGGCTTTGGCGATCCACATGGCGCCGATATAGTGCGTGAAGCCGTAGAGCGACGGGATTTTATTGTCGTAGCGCGCACCATAGGCCTTCACGAAGGCTTGCGTGGCGGGCAGGTCGGCGCCTTCGGCGAAGTGGGCGGCGCTGATGATGCCCTCGCACTCCGGTCCCATGGTGCGGATCACGGACTGGTCGATGGTGTTCTGGGCCCCGAGCAGCGGGATGCGGCCCTTCAGTCCGAAGCTTGCGTACTGTTGGACAAGGCGCGTGGAGTCCGCGCCGGTCTCCATGGCGAAGACAACATCGGGTTTCAGGCTGGCCACCTGGCCGAGGTAGGGGCTGTAGTCGGCAGTATTGAGCGGATGCCAGAACTGGCCAATGACCGTACCGCCGCCCTCGGTGAAAGCCTGGGCGAATCCACCGCACTGTTCGTGGCCGAAGGTATAGTCCTGCGCGATCATCGCCACACGGCGATAGCCTTGTTTGAGCGCCCAGTCTGCAAGCGGAGGCGAAAACTGGCTAGCCGCGTAGCCGCCGACACGGATCACGTTTTTTATGCGGGCACGCTGCGTGAGGTCATTGGCCGCAATGACCGGAATGAAATAGGGAACCCCGTTGCCCTTGACGTAATTCGCAACGGCTAAACCGGTGTTGGCGAGAAGATTGCCGGCCAGGAAATCGACTTTGGTCTGTTCGACCAAGCGGCGGGCTTTTTGAAGTGCGGTGTCCGGGTTGGACGCATCGTCCTCGATCAGTATTTCCACTTTGCGCCCACCGGCCATATTGTTGGCCTCGGCCCAGTACATCGTGAATCCATCGACGATCTCGCGCCCGCCGGCGGCGGCGACGCCGGTGAGCGGCGCCATGAGGCCGATGCGGATGGGCGCCGATTGCGCGCGGGCCGTGGACGAAAGCGAGGCGGTCGCGAGCGAGGTGGCGATGAATTCTCTGCGCTTCATGTAAGCCCTCCGGTTACGGCGATGATACGCGGCGCATGCGCGCGCGCAAAAGACGGATCCGCCCCACGATACCTTCCGGGGCGAAAATCATGATCACAATAAATGTGATGCCAAGGACAATCGGCCAGCGGGCCGTGAATGCGCTGACCGTGTTCTCAAGCAGGATAATGGCGCCGGCGCCGACGAAGGCGCCAAGCAGGGTGCCGATTCCGCCGGTGATCGCCATCAGGAGGCCCGCGACCGACTGAGTCAGTTGGACCGTCGACGGGCTGACGTAGTCGTTGAATATGGCGTAAAGGGCCCCCGCGATCCCGGCGAAGAACCCCGACGCGAGAAAGGCCAGAAACAGATGAAGCGGCACGTTATATCCAAGGCTGCGCATACGCGTTTCGCTGTCGCGGATCCCGCGCAGCGTGAGCCCGAACGGGGAATGGACAAAGCGCCACATCAGCAATGTCACCGGCGCCACAACGCCTAAGGTGACGTAATAGAAGGTAACATGGTCGGCGACCATCTCGGGCCGGCCGAGGCCGCGGATTCCATTCTCGCCGCCGGTGACGCCGGTCCAGCGCAAACAGACGCCCCAGACGATCATCCCGAGCGCAAGCGTGAGCAGAAGAAAATAGACGCCAGACGTTCGTATCGCGAGGAGCGCGAACACCGCCGCAAGCGCCGTTGCCGCGAGCACGCCCAGGGCAACGCCCGTGAAGATGCCGCCCCCTGCGACGGTCGTCCAATAAAGGACGACATAGGCTGCCGTGCCGAAGATCGCGCCATGGCACAGCGGTGTGCGGCCCGCAAACCCGGCGAGCACGTCGATGGACATGGCAAGAACGCCGAAGATGAGAATCTGTGTGGCAATGGAGACCTGATACCCAGGAAGCACCTGAGGCAGGACGAGAAGCACAAGCGCTGCAACGAGTATCCAGAGTGCCGCGCGCTTCATCAGGCCGCCTTCCCGAACAGTCCGAGCGGCCGGAAGGCAAGTAATAGCGCCATCGGTCCGAAAATAGCGAAGTAGGCGAGTTCGGGGAACAGCACTTGGCCGAATGAGTTGAGGAGGCCCACAAGCAATGCGCCGACTCCCGCACCTACCAAACTTCCCCGGCCGCCGATGATGACGACCGCAAGTGAGAATACGAGTATTTCCGAATCCGCCGACGGATAGAGCGTCAGGAATGCACCGCCGATGACGCCGCCAAGGCCGGCCAGTGCCGCGCCAAGCATGAATGTGCCGAGAAAGACGCGGCGGATATCCACACCCATCGCCTCAATCGTTTCCGGATCGTCTACCCCGGCGCGAATCAGCGCGCCAAGGCGAGTACGATGGAGAAGGAACCACAGGCCCGCAAACACGAAGATGCCAAGCCCAAGCACGAACAGGCGATACTTAGGGTAAAATACCGGGCCGATCTCCATGGCGCCTTGGAGCGCCTCGGGCATGGGGACCGTGAGTGTGTCACCACCCCAAATCACCAGTGCGAGATCGTTGAGTACAAATGCGACGCCGAGCGTCAGCAGCACCTGACGCAATTCGAACCCGCGCACGAAACGCAGGAGGCCGCGGTCGAGGGCGACACCGAGAAGCGCAGCCGCCCCCATGCCGGCGGCGATGCCGGCGAGAAAACTTCCGGTCGCGGCCGCGGCTGAATAGCCGACAAGGCCGCCGAAAAGATAAAGCGCGCCATGGGCGAGATTGACGATGCGCAGGAGCCCGAAGATCAACGTGAAGCCCGAGGCGACGATAAACAGGAGCGCCGCGAAGGTCAGGCCGTTAAGCAACGAGAACAGGCTCATGTGACGAGAGCGCCCAAACCTTGCACTTCGTCGGTGGTCATCACAAAGCCGAAGGCCGTCTTGATGCAGAGAAGGCCGGCCTCGTGCAACGCGGGTCCATCCATGGTCTCGACGCAGTCCTTGACGACGATGACGGCATAATCGCGCACGTTAGCCGCCGTGGTGGTCGCAAGCACGCAGGAGTTGGTATTTACGCCGGTGATGAGCAGTGTGTTGATGCCGTGCGCGCGCAAGGTGAAATCAAGGTCCGTGCCGACGAAGCAATCGTAACGCTTCTTCGTGTCGACCACGAGATCGCGCGCCGCATCGTACAGTTCCGGGATGATCGCAACCCCGGGCATGCCGGCGAGATTGTGCTTGAGGACATTCTTCCGGGTCGCGTTCGGATCCTCGGCGCGCGTGCGCCAAAAGGGATTCGAAGCAATCTCGGGTACGTCGCGATATTGCGTGAGAAGGTGAATGACCGGAATTTTCACTCCGCGCGCCCAATCGAACAGGCGTTTGTTGGCCGCGATGACCTGACGGGCGACCTCGGGCGAGGTGGGCATGGTCGCGACAGCCATGTCGAGATGGCCGCGATGCAGATCAATGGCCACAATGGCGGCTTTCGGACGATCGACCCCAAGATTCAAGCTATTTCCCCTGCGACAGATACGCGATCTTCGCGCTCGGCGACGATGCCATATCCGTCGCGGTCGCAGCCACTTCGTTTTTCTTAAGTCTTGTGATTTCTAAACGGGAAACGCCACGCGTACGGTGACACCCTGTCCTTCGCGCGTCTCGGCACTGACTGCGCCTAAAGCCGCGACGAATTGCTTAATCTGCGGCAGACGCCCCATTTCGGCCGCGCGCGGGGAAAGGCCCTGGAGAGCAACGGTCAGCAGCGCGCGGCGGCGCGCCTCGTCCTTTGCGGCCGTCAAAGTCACCGTCGCGGCCGCGCCTTCGCGCAAGGGACCGCCAATGAGCTCGGTCAGTATGGTCCCGACAAAATCGGCGCGGCCCCGCATGAAGATCGCCTCTTGAATCTCATCGACGAGGCGCCAGCGCGATTCACCGAGGATCTGACGTTCGGACTCAAGATACGTGCGGACGATTTGGGAGAGGTCTATGGATTCGCGCGCCGCATCGAGCAATCCAGTGGCGTCGACTTCGCGTGGGCCACCGGTCGGCGTTGTAAGCTCCGGCGCGCTGACTGGGGGGCCGATGGGGAGCGAGGTTGCGTCGTGCCGATGAGGTTGTTCGACCTCGCCGTCCCGTAGGCGGCGCAATGAGGTCAGAAGGCGTACGGCACTCGCCATGGCGAGCAGCGCCATGCCGGCGTAGACGAACGCCGTAATCCGCAGCGCCGGATGGGACCATAAGGGCGCGATAATGGGGCGTGCCGCGACGGACACCAAGCCCCAACAGCCGTTCGCGCCGCGCACGCGGGTCACGGTCGTGCGGGTGGAACCGCCCGTGCCGACAGCGGCGGAGTCACGAGGATCGGCTCCATCACAGGTATCGATGACGCGCGCGAAGACGCCGGCGTTTTGCAGGCGCGCGGTTTCGGTCTTCAGCGCGCCGGCGCCAAGCGGAGGCGCGCCGGCAATAAAGAATACCCCCGATGTGGGTTGCGTCGACGGCGGACGGAAGAACAAGGTCAGGGCCACATCCGGGCTCTCAAACCGCCCCAAAGCGGCTGCAAGGTCGCTCGCACCGGCGGGCGTGGCCTGTTCCAAGGTCGGAGCCAGAGCCTTGGCGACAAGCGAGACCCGCATCGCCGTCATCTCGTCGTGCGCAGAGATCCGTTCCAACTCCCACGCCCGCACCACGGCGTAGAAGAGAATTGGCAAGGCGACAAAGACCGCAATGAGCGCAATAAGCTGAACCACCGCCGACGTCTTGCAAGGCTCAAGTTTTCGCGAACGCTCCTGCGCCGCTTCGGTGCTTGTCATTCTCACCGATCCAAGTCTTGGAGCACCGCGGCGGACTGTAGACATGGACCGGACATCGCCGTGCGGCCATCTGCGCCGCGTGTCTTATGATCGAGGGCAGCGTAGGCGTTGCGGGTGACATCGAGGAAGAAACTTACTTCGACGGAGCATCCGTTGCCGCGATAGATCCATATCTTTTGCGATCCCTTCTGCGCCTCCTCGTGCGGAGACCCGAGCGCGCCGCGGACACCCGCCTCCGTCATACCGGCCACGGTGACGATGGAAGACGGTACGAGCGGCCGCTCGGATGCCGGCGAGCCCGGCAGCGAAGACGCCGGTGGCATGAGAGGCGCTTGAACCTCCGCGACCCGCGGGACAGGTTTTACGGCGCGGACCGCCGGTGCCTGGGGCTTCGCCGCGCGCGGGACGGGTCGCGGCGGCGGGATATCTTGCTTGAAAATCTCGGCCGCGGACGGTTCGTCTGCTTTTGCACGATGATCGTCCCGCGCGGTGCGATAGGGCGATGGATCGCCGTCCTGCCACTCCTGATCAGGCCGGTCGCGCAAATCTTCGGTCCACCATTGGCGCATGGCGTACATAGAGTCGCTGGAACAACTAGACAGCGCCACGGCCGCCGCTCCGACGGACCACACGCTCCTGCTTTTCAACATTTCACTTCCGCGGCGAATTAGATTCCGCGGTTCAACGCCTCCTGTAGCGAAAAGGTTCAGTGTCCGCTGCTGCCCACGCCGCGCACTACTTGACGTTGACGCCGGCGGTGCATTCCCGCTGGCGTCAAGACGCCGACCGCAGGTGGCGAAAGAGCAATTCTTCCCCTAGACTGCGGCTCATATTGATTCGGGGGGATCATGGCCGGCGAAAATCTCAGCGATACGGACGCGGCTGCGCAACGGGCCATCCATAAGGCGGCCTGGCGGCTCATCCCCCTTCTGTGCGTTGCCTACATCATCAGTTATATCGACCGCACCAACGTCGGCTTCGCGGCGTTGACGATGAACCCGGATCTGGGCTTGACGCCCGAACAGTTCGGTTTCGCCGCCGGCATGTTCTTTGTCGGCTACTGCATCTTTGAGATTCCGAGCAATGTCGCGCTACAAAGGTTCGGCGCGCGCAAGTGGCTCGCGCGCATCATGGTGACGTGGGGCCTGGCCGCGGCGGCGACCGCGTTCGCGACGGGCCCCATCAGCTATAGCGTCATCCGCTTCATCACCGGGGTGGCCGAAGCCGGTTTCTACCCCGGCGCCATTTTCTATATCGCCACCTGGTTCCCGGTGGCCGTACGCGGGCGCATCCTTGCCTGGTTCGTGGTCGCGGTGCCGCTGTCGTCGGTCATCAGCGGCCCGATTTCGACGGCCCTGCTGCAGATGGACGGGATCTACGGTCTGACCGGCTGGCAATGGTTGTTCATCATCGAAGGTCTGCCCGCCTGCGTGATGGGCGCCATCACGTTATTTGTGCTCGCCGATCGCCCCGAGGAGGCGCACTGGCTGACGGACGCCGAAAAGCAGGCGCTGCGCGCGCAGCTCGATGGGGAACATCATTCCGAAACCAAGAAGGATCTATGGGGCGCGCTGGCCGACCCGCGCGTGCTGGTACTGTCGCTGGCCTATTTCTTCTTCGTCACCGGATCGATCGGTGTGAATATCTGGCTGCCCCAGATTCTGCGGCCCTACGGGCTTTCGACGCTCGAGATCGGTTTCATCTCGGCCATACCCTATATCGTGGGATCCATCGCGCTGATCTTGTGGTCGCACTTCCTCGATAAGTCGCGGAAGTACGTGAAGCATTACGTCATCGGCTGCGCCGTGTCGGGCGTTGGGTTTCTGGCGTCCGTGATGTTCGATTCCCTGTGGCTCGCGGTGGCGGGGGTTTCCATCGCGGTGATCGGGATGAGCGGCGCGCGGCCGGCAATCTTCTGCATCCCGCCGCGCTTCCTGTCGGGCGCGGCCGCCGCCGGCGGCATCGCGCTGATCAATTCGTTCGGCAATCTTGGTGGCTTCCTCGGCCCTTACGCCATTGGGTGGCTGCGCCAGACGACAGGCGGATTCACCGCAGCTCTTTATTTTCTGGCGGCGTCGATGGCGCTGTCAGCCGTGCTGGCCATGGGCGTTCGCTTCCTTAAGGCGAAGACGTAACGCCCTCCTTCTTCAAGAAACTGAAGTCGCAGCCCTCTTCGGCCTGCGTCATGAATTGATCGTGAAGCCAGGAGTGGCCACGGGTGGCTTGCGGCGGCGCGGGCGGCAGCTTCGCGCGGCGCGCGGCCAGCGTCTTTTCATCCACCAGCAGGTCGACCGAACGATTGGAGACACTGACGCGGATACGGTCGCCGTTTTCGACGAGTGCAAGCGGGCCGCCTGAGGCGGAATCGGGCGAGACGTGCAGGATGACGCTGCCAAAGGCCGTGCCGCTCATGCGCGCATCGGACAGGCGCATCATGTCCTTTACCCCGGCGCTCGCGAGCTTTTTGGGGATGGGCAGGTAGCCCGCTTCAGGCATACAGGCTTCGCTTTTGGGGCCGGCGTTCTTGAGGACGAGGATGTCATCGGCGGTGACGTCGAGTTCGGGTGTATCGATGCGCGCGGAAAGATCCTCGAGGGATTCGAACACGACGCAGCGCGCTTCTTTCTCAAACAGCGCTGAATCCGCTGCTGCGCGCTTCAGGATCGCTCCCCCCGGCGCGATATTACCGAACAGTGCGACGAGGCCGCCAACGGCTTGCAGCGGTTCGGCGAAGGAGCGCACGACATTGCGGTCGACCCACGGGTCCCACGCCTCGATACGCTCTCCGATGGTTTCACCAGTGATGGTGAGGCAGTCGAGATGCAACAGCGCTTTCAACTCGCGCATAACCGCGGGAATGCCGCCGGACGCGGCCAAGTC
>CANJEU010000025.1 GCA_947473445.1 Fidelibacterota bacterium
CGTGTCATCGGTTCTTCTGTCCGAGAGCATGGCGCTGAAGTTGTTCGGTACGGCTTCGCCCGTCGGGCAGACGCTGCCTATACGTTTTGCCTTCGGCCCGAAGTAGGTGAGCCGCGACTACCGCGTGGTGGGCGTTTTCAAGGAACTCCCGAGCAACACGCATTTCGACTTTCATATCCTGGTTCCCATCAATGCCGTCGACTTCGAGAAAGCCCCCTGGGTGCTCGACTCCTGGCCGTCGGTTAACACCGGTCTCTATCTAAAGCTGAAACCCGGCGCTGATGCCGTGGCCCTCGGCAACGCATTGCCGGAGTGGGAGAAGCGCACGATCCCGAGCATCACCTTCGGCGGTCAGGACCTGAGCATGGCCGATCTGATCACGCTCAGCCTTCTGAAGATCAAGGACGTCCACCTCAAAGGCCATCCGGGCAGCGTCGATCGCGCGCCTGGCGACGTGCGCGCCATTGCGGCGTTCACGGTGGTCGCGGCGATGATTCTGCTGATCGCCCGCATCAACTTCACGAACCTTGCGACCGCCCGCGCCAGCCAACGCGCTCGGGAAGTGGCGCTGCGTAAGGTCCTAGGGGCCCGCCGCTCTCAGCTCATCTTCCAATTCCTGGCGGAATCAATGCTGCTGTCGGCTATCGCATTCGTCATCGCCTTGGTTTTGGTCATGGCGGCGCTTCCGGTGTACAACACCGTTCTGCAGCGTCAGCTGGGCCTCGACTTCGGCGGAATGCTGGTGCCGATGATGGCCGCGTTGATCGTACTCGTTGGCCTTGTAGCAGGGCTTTATCCGGCTATGGTTCTGTCGGGGTTCCGCCCGGCGCGCATTCTTAAGGCCAACAAATCGGCGGCCGCGGAAGGTTCGGGGCGCTTGCGCAGCGCGCTCGTCGTCGTGCAGTTCGCGATCTCCATCGGGCTTCTGGTCTGCACCACCGTGATCTACACGCAAACGGTGTTCGCGCGGAACATCGATCGCGGCTTTGACCGCACCGGGATGCTGATTGTGCGCACGCCCGGGGGCGACGATTACAAAGCGCTGCGCAATAGTTTCGCCGCCGAGGTGGCCAAGCTGCCGGGCATTGCGGGCGCGACTTTCACGAGCAGCGTTCCGACCGACAACAGCAGCAACAATAATATCTTTGAGATCCCCGGCAAACCGAGCCCTTCGCCGCTCCTGATTTCGAGCCGAACGGTCGATTATAATTTCTTCGACGTCTACAAAATCAAGGTGCTGGCCGGCCGTACGTTCGAAGAAGGCCGCGGCGGGGATGATTATACCGGCACGGAAGACGATAAGGTTGCGCGCGGTGGAAACATCGTTCTCAACGAAGCGGCTTTAGGGCGTCTTGGGATCAGCTCGCCGCAGGATGCGCTCGGCAAGCAGTTCTATATCGGCGTCGGCGATGCGGAAAACGCCCGGCAGGCGACCGTAACCGTCATCGGTGTGGTTGCGAATGTCGCATACCGCTCGGCGCGCGAGCCGATGGAGCCGACGTTTTACGAACGTGACGAAGCCAACATGAATAATCTCACGCTGCGCACCGATGCCGCGACGAGCGCGGCTGTGAATGCCGCGGTGGAAAAGCTGTGGCGTCAGATGGCGCCGCAGTTTCCCTACCGTGCCGAATTCATGGAAACGCGGGTCAACGCGCAATACGCGCAGGAAACCGCCGAAGCCAAGATGTTCGCGGCCTTCAGCTTGCTCGCGATCATCATCGGCGCCCTCGGGCTCTATGGCCTCGCGCTGTTCAGCGCCGAACGCCGCACCAAGGAGATCGGGATCCGCAAGGTTCTGGGCGCCAAGGTGAAGGACGTCGTGCGCCTTCTGGTGCTCGACTTCTCCAAACCCGTGCTGATCGCCAACCTCATCGCCTGGCCTGTGGCCTGGTTCCTGATGCGCGACTGGCTGAACGGGTTTGAGCAGCGCATTGCCCTGAACCCCGCGATCTTCGGCGCGGCCGGCTTCCTCGCGCTCTTGGTTGCCTGGCTGACGGTCGGCAGTCATGCGCTGCGGGCGGGACGGGAAAACCCGATCCGCGCGCTGCGCTACGAATAGCTCTCGTTTGTCTCCCTCCAAATTGAAAGGAATCACCACATGTCTAAGTTCTTAGCGGTCCTCAGCAGCCTTCTCTTGCACGTCGTTCTCATTACCGGCTTCACCGCCACGGGTACGGCGGCGGTTCATACCGCCACCGACCGCGCGCTTGATGCTTCGTTGGTGGTTTGAGAAAACAGCCCGCCTACTTCGGGATCATCCACGGGAATAGATACTGCTGGGCCATGACGAGCAGGCCCAGCAGGACGGTGAGGATGATGCTGTGCTTGAAGGTGCGCGCCAGGACCTCGCCCTCGCGGCCCGAAAGGCCGGTAATGGACGTGCCGGTGGTGAGGTTTTGCGGCGAGATCATCTTGCCGAGCACGCCGCCGGAGGAGTTCGTCGCGGCCATGAGCACGGGATCGAGATTGAGCTCGCGCGCCGCGACGACCTGAAGGTTTCCAAACAGCGCATTGCCTGACGTATCGCTGCCCGACAGGAACACGGCAAGCCAGCCCAGGAACGCCGACAGGAACGGGAAGACGAAACCGGCCGACGCGACCCCGACGCCCAGGGTGTAGGTCATGCCCGCATAATTCATCAGATATGCGAGGCCGATGATCAGCATGGTGGTCAGCGCGGGCAGCCGGACCTGGCTAAACGCTTTGGTTGCCGCGCCAAAGAATTCCTGAGGCGTGAGGCGCACCAGAAGTGCGACGACGAGCGAGGCGACAAGGATCGCCGTGCCGGTGCCGAGCGGCTGGAAGTTCCAGATCGCCGCATAGGGTTTGTCGTAGGTCGTGATGAATACCTGATTGTGCAAGCCCGGCCATTGGATGGGCATTTGCCCGATCAGATTGAGGCGCAGGTGCGTCCACACAATCACGATGGCGGCGAGCACAATCCACGGCATCCAGCCGCTCCAGGCCGCGAGATCCTTGCCGGCGCTTCTTACGGGCGCAGCGCCTGTTGGCAACGCCAGCGCATAAGCAGGGTCGGCGGGCACCTTCCAGACTTTGATGAAAAGCACAGTGACGATCAGCGAGCCCATGGCCGCGAGCACGTCGGTGAGGGCGTAGTCGATATAGTTGGACGTCACGAATTGGGCGAGGGCGAACGAGCCGCCCGCGACGCCAAGCACCGGCCAGACGCCCTTGAGCGCGCGCAGGCCGCCGTAGAGGCCGATGGCATAGAACGGAAGCAGGAAGGCAAGGAACGGAAGCTGACGCCCTATCATCGCGCCGAGTGTTTGGTCGGAAAGTTGCGTCACGGCGCCGAGCGTTGTGACCGGCGTGCCGAGGGCGCCGAAGGCCACCGGCGCGGTGTTGAAGATGAGTGTGAACACCACCGCTTCCAGGGCTGGAAACCCAAGGGCGACCAGAAGCGCGCTGGTGATGGCGACGGGCGTGCCGAAGCCCGAGATGCCTTCCAGCAGACAGCCGAAGGAAAAGCCGATGACGACGAGGACGACGCGCCGGTCGTTCGGCAGATGCTCGACCATCCAGGCGCGGAAGGCGTCGAAACGTCCCGAGGCGACGGTGATGTTGTAGAGGATGAGGGCGTTGAAGACGATCCACATCACCGGGATGAGCGCGAAGGTCGCGCCGTTCGCGACACTGCTGAGCGCCTGCGCGGTGGGGAGTTGCCAGACAGTTATCGCGACGATGAGCCCGGTGAGGAGGCCCGCGCCGGCGGCCTGCCAGGCGGGACGGCGTATAACGCCAAGGAGGACAAGGACGACGGCGATGGGAATGGCCGCGACGGCGAAGGACAAGGCCATGCTGTCGCCGACCGGCGTAATAAGCTGATTGAACACGCTAACCCCCCTTTAGCAACGTTCCGCTCTGTCAAATCTTTACGTACGCCCGCACTCCTGAAAAGCTCCCGCGTCCCGCCCCTGTCTCGGGCCGCAGGGGCATGCTAAACTCCGCCGACATTGAGGTGTAATGGATTCTCAAGAGCCGGCCATGAATGATACGCCGCACCGCACACAGCCCGCGCCTGGAACCGATACAGCACCGTCGGACCTGATGTCGCGCCTGCGGCAGGCGTTCCGGCTGATCGTCCACATCCCCGACTACGATACTTACGTACGCCACTTGCAGGCGAACCGGCCCCATGATCCGGTGCCGACCTACGAGGAATTCATCGCAATGTGCCAGGAGCGCCGCTTCCGCAAGGACTTCCTGATCGGGAAGTGCTAGCCGCTCCCCGTCTGCTGTTGCCGGCGCCCTGCGCGGTTTTCTGTCAATCATGACTCTTTCGGTCTTCATCGCAGGCCTGACCATGGGCCTGAGCTTGATCCTTGCCATCGGCGCACAGAACGCCTTTGTGCTGCGGCAGGGACTGCGCGGGGAACATGTGCTGCCGGTCGTGCTGACCTGCGCCATCTCGGACGCAATCCTGATCGTGTTTGGCGTCACCAGCTTCAGCAAGGTGGCCGCGTGGATGCCGTGGCTCGATCCGGTGATGTGTTACGGCGGCGCGGCGTTTCTGTTCTGGTATGGCGCGAAGAGCTTGTGGTCGGCGCTGCGCGCCACCGGCGCGCTGACCGTCGGCGCGGGAGAGGAAGGCAATTCCCTCACGAAGACCCTCGCCGCCTGCCTCGCGTTTACCTGGCTGAACCCGCATGTGTACCTCGATACCGTCGTTCTTCTTGGGACGATTTCGACGCAATTTGAGGGCAACACGTTCTCCTTCGCGGCCGGCGCGGTGTCGGGGTCGTTCCTATTCTTCTTCGCCCTCGGCTACGGCGCGACCTGGTTGCGCCCGATCTTCGCCAAACCGCTCGCATGGCGGATTCTGGAAGGGCTAATCGCTTTCGTCATGTGGGCGATCGCCCTTAAGCTCGTGATGGGCGCGGGGGAGGCGTAAGGGGGCACTTTTCGCTCCCACGCGCGCACGGACGCGATACGATGCGGGCGGACGATTGCGAAGGGGGGCCTGATGATCACCGCTCTGAAAATGGCGCTGTTGTGCGGCGGGACATTGCTCGTGCTGGCCGGCCCAACCTTCGCGCAAGCGGCCGCTCGGCCTGCGCCCATGTCGACCGCCGCGGCGGCGGACCTTATCCCTCAGGCCGTGATCCGGCGCGATACCTTCGGCGTTCCGCACATCACCGCCGATACCGACGAAGCCGCGGCCTTCGCGATGGGTTACGCTGTGGCCGAGGATCATGCGGTAGAGATGGGCAAGCTTTACCTGCAGGCGCGGGGCGATGCGGCGCGCTGGTTCGGGCCGGAGTATCTCGACGATGACTTCGCCATGCGCCGTATGGACAATCTTGAAGGCGCGCGGCGGGCGTTGGAGCGGACCGGCGATGGTTATCGGCGCTGGCTGCATGGGTTCGTCACTGGCGTGAATTATTACGCCGCGCAGCATAGGGCCGAATTGCCCGCGTGGTTCCCGGTGGTGACCGAAGCCGACATTATCGCCTTCAGCCGGCGCGGCGCGGCGAGCGATGCGGTGCGGGCCCCGCGCGGGGCGGGCGGCGGCGAGGGCAATACGGACGACGGGTCCAATGCCCTGGCCATTGCCAGAAGCCACAGCACGACGGGCGCGCCCATTCTACTTGCCAATCCGCACTTACGTTTTTCCGCGCAGTACTGGGAAGCCCATATCACCGTACCCGGGAAAATCAATTTCTATGGATCGCTGACCGTGGGCCTTGCGGTGCTGCGCGCGGGGTTCAACGAGAACATCGCCTATGCGCAGACCAACAATAACGTCGATCTGACAGATCACTATGCCGTGCCGCTCGCGGCCGGAAAGATCGATCACTATGTGTTCGCGGGAAAGACGCAAGCCTTCCAGCGTCAATCCGTGCGTGTGGAAGTTCTGCAGCCTGACGGCCGCATTGAAACGGTGACCCGAGATTACGAAGCGACAGAGTTTGGTCCCGTGGTGGATCGCACCGCGACGCACGCCATCGTGTCGCGCTCGCACGGGCTCGACACCTGGCATTTCCACGAGGGCTATTACGAACTCTATTTCGCGCGCGATCTGCAAAGCTTCATGGCGGTCCTTTCGCGGCAGATGATTCCGTCGTCGAACTTCACTTATGCAGATGCTGACGGAAATATTCAGTATCTTTGGAATTCGGCGCTGCCGCGGCGCCCCGCCGGGGACGTCAACTATGCGGGGATCGTTCCGGGTGACGACGACCGCTATTTCTTCAAAGGTCTAGTACCGCTATCGGAGGTGCCGCGCTTCCTTAATCCCGCCAGCGGCTATGTTCAGAACGCCAATAATCCGCCGTGGTTCGGAACCGTGAAGGAACGCCTCGATCCGGCGAAATTCCCGCCCTACATGGAGCAAGGCGCGCCAGGGCTGCGGCCACAGCTGGCGTTGACGCTGCTCGAATCCAAGCCGAAGTTTTCGCCTGAAGACATTCGCAAACTCAAATACACGACCGACATGATGCTGCCGCGGCGGGTACTGCCCGATCTGTTCGCGGCCAGCGCTGGCGTGAAGGCGCCCTCGGCTGACTTACGCACGGGGCTGCGGATATTGAAATCCTGGGATCAACGAGCTGCCGCCAGGAGTCGCGGCACGGTGCTGTTCCAGGCCTTCTGGAACCTCTATCAGACCAGCGCGAAGCGAGTGTATCGCGAGGAATGGAGCAACGCGCGCGTGATCGAGACGCCCACGGGCCTTGGCGATCCCGCCGCCGCGCTTGTGGCGCTGGAGCGCGCGGTGGCCTCGGTCCATGCACGTTACGGCGCGCCCGATGCGGCGTGGGGTGAGGTCAATCGCTACCAGTTCCCCGGCATCGATCTGCCAGGCAATGGCGGGCCGCAGGGACTTGGCCTTTATACCGCGCAAAACTACGACGCCCCGAAGGATGAGAAGCCTGGTGTTCCGGTGCGTAATGTGGCGGGCCGTCCCGATTACGGCGCCCCCGCCGCCGGCGGCGGCGATGGCTGGGTGATGCTGGTGAATTTGGCCAAGCCCGTGAGCGCGCAAGGGGTGCTGGCCTACGGTCAGAGCGCCAATGCGGATTCGCCCCACTCACGCGATCAGATCAAGACTTTCGCCGACCAGAAACTGCGTCCGCTGTGGTTCACCGCTGCCGATATCAAAGCGAACACGGCGCGCGAATATCGGCCGGGCGCGGCGCGCGATGAACTCACCCGCACCGACTGGATGGCCGATAGCGATGCGGGCGTGCGGATCGCGGTGCGAGAAGTGCTCGGCCGAGACCAAACGGGCGCGCCGGTCTTACTTGTGCATGACGCCGGCGCAGGTGGGCTGACCTCATTCGATCTGCCCGGCGCTTCGGTGGCCGCGGAGTTCGCGCGCGCCGGTCACCCTGTTTATGTACTGAGCGTACGCGGCTGGGAGAACTCGAGCCGTCCGGCATCGCTGAATCAGCCCGCCGACGCGAATGCGCCCGCAGTGAGCCTTGACGAAGCGCGCCGCGATATCGACGCGGTGGTTTCGCAAATCCGCGCGCGCCGCGGCCAGGCGAAAGTGGCGCTGATCGGCTGGGGCGCGGGCGCAACCTGGGCCGGCGCATATGCGGCGCGCCATGGCGACGGACTGAGCCATCTCATTTTGCTCAATCCCGAAGCTACGCCCAATGCGGATACTTGCGGCGCGGTGACAGGCGCATACCGGACCATCGATGGACGGACGCTGCGCGCGGCATGGGACGCGGCGATACCGGCCAAGAACAACGGCGCTTGGCGCGATGAACTGGTGGCCGCCGCCTATATACAACGTGCGCTGCGCCTCGATCCGGCGAGCGATCTGCATACGCCCGCGAAAGTGCGGATTCCTAATGGGCCGCTCGCGGAAATCTGCGGCGGGAAGTCAATGTGGGATGCGGCGCGGGTCACGACGCCGACCTTGATCGTGCGAGGTGAACGTGCGGCGACCAGTGTGGTCGCAGTCCCTGGCGCTGAGGAGGTCAGTCTCAAAGGCGCGACGCATTATCTGCTTTTGGACAAGCAGGAACACGGGCGCAGACAGTTCATGGCGAGAGTCGAGCGCTTCCTGGCAGGAAGCTGAGCTAAAGGCGATGAATTACAGAGAGTCGATAACGCGTGCGAGCTTTGCGCGGACTTCTTGGGCGGCCGCCTTGAGGGCGGAATTATCGATAGCCATCATGGAGGCGACGGGATCGATGGCGGCTACCTCGGTCTGTCCATTTCCAGCGTCACGTACGATTACGTTGCAAGGCAGCATCGCGCCGACATGGCTTTCCAGCTTTAGCGCCTCATACGCCAGTGCTGGATTGCAGGCGCCCAGAATTCTGTAAGCGGGAATATCGACGTCGAGTTTCTTCTTCATCGTTTCCTTCACGTCGATATCAGTCAACACACCGAAGCCCTCCGTCTTGAGCGCAGCAATGGTGTGCGCTATTGCCTGCTCGAAGCTATCAGAGAGGGTTTTTGCGATGTAGTAGGTCATATGGTTCTTTCCGATTTGGACCGGGAAGCCGTGCACGTTGCGACGGAAGCGCCGGTTGCGAAGCTCTTAAGCTAACGACTTCCACGCGATGTACGTGGCGGTCACAAAGATAAATCCTGCGAATATGCGCGTAAGCGCACCTTTCTTGCCGGCCAATAGCGTGCTCATGCGCTGGCCGATAAAACCACCGGCAAGTCCGCCGAGCACGAAAAGTCCCGCAATCTTCCAGTCGACCAATCCGGAGACCGCGTAGCTCGCCGCTGTCGCCGCACCGAAGGCGGTGACAGCCACCAGTGATGAGCCGACGGCATTGAGCATGGCCATGTTGGTTGCGCCAATGAGACCGGGAACAATGAGAAAGCCGCCGCCGATCCCGAAGAATCCAGACGCGGCGCCCGTTATGAATCCGGTGGGGATGAGCCGCGCGGCAATCCCTGGTGTGATGCGAACATCGGCATTGCCCGCGTTGGGCTTGCGCAGCAGCATGGAGACGCCAACGGCGAACATGGCAACCGCAAATGCGAGAAGCAGCTTCTGCCCGTCCACCGCCTTGCCGACCGCCGCGCCGACGAGAGCGCCGAGGCTGCCGCTCACAGCGAATGTGATCGCACAGGGCCATTTGATCGTTCCCTGCCGCGCATGGAGAATGAGATTGACCAGGGCGCTGAGCGAGACCGCGACCGCGCTTGTGCCGATGGCGAGATGGGGATCGTCCATGCCGACGAGGTACAGCAGAAGGGGCACGGCCAGAATCGATCCGCCGCCGCCGAGGAGGCCGAGAACCAATCCGACCAATCCACCGGATACGACTGCAAGGATATCAGGGAGCATGAGAGATCAGTTCGAAGAGGGGCGAAGCACAGCGGACATGTCGTAGCCCGCAGCCTTGGTGATCGAAAGAATATCTGCGGCGGACCGTCCGCGGGCGCTCTCGGAAAGTGTCCACAGGGTCGTTGACCGTGTACCGGTGCGGCAATATGCAAGAACCGGCTTTGGCAGCTTATCCACGAGCGCCCCGAAAGCTAGCGCTTCGTCTCCCATCGCCTTCCCGGAAACAATGGGAAGATAGGCCGTCGCGAGGCCGGCGGCGTTCGCGGCGGCGTCAATCTCGGCAAAGGCCGGCTGATCGGCGTCCTCGCCATCCGGGCGATTGCATACGATGGATTTAAAGCCAGCGCCCGCGATATCCACGATGTCAATCGTCTCGATCTGTCCCGACACGGATAGCGCTTCGGTAAGCAATTTGATCTGCATGGATTTCTCCTGAACGGGAAAGGCCGGCGGGCTTCGTCGGTATTAGAGCACGTTGATGGGGACCTTGAGGAACCTCTTGCCGCTCTCATCGGGCGGCGGAAGCGCACCGGCTCTCATGTTCACTTGGAGTGAGGGGATGATGAGTTTGGGCATGTCGAGCGTCTTGTCGCGCGCCTCGCGGGTGGCGACGAACTGGTCTTCGGTGATGCCGTCTCTGACATGGATGTTGTGGGCGCGTTGCTCGCCGACCGTCGTCTCCCAGCGGATCTCGCGTCCGTTTGGACCATAGTCATGGCACATGAATAGCCGCATTTCGTTGGGCAGTGCGAGGACGCGCTGTATTGATCTAAAGAGCGTACGCGCATTTCCGCCCGGAAAATCCGCGCGCGCCGAGCCGCCGTCGGGCATGAAAAGCGTATCGCCGACGAAGGCCGCGTTGCCGATGACGTGGGTCATGCACGCGGGCGTATGACCAGGCGTGTGCATGGCGAACGCGGTCAGGGCGCCGATGTTATATTCGTCGCCGTCCTTGAAGAGGCGGTCGAACTGACTGCCGTCGCGCTGGAACGCGGTGCCCTCGTTGAAGACCTTGCCAAAGGTTTCCTGGACGACAGTGATGTTGTCGCCGATGCCGATTTTTCCGCCGAGCTTCTGCTGAAGATAAGGCGCGGCGGAGAGATGGTCGGCGTGGACATGCGTTTCGATCAGCCATTCGACGTTGAGCCTGTGCTCCAGGACAAAGGCGATAATCTTGTCCGCCGACTCATAGGTGATGCGGCCGGCCGCGTAGTCGATATCCATGACCGAATCCACGATCGCGCAGGATTTTGAATTGGGGTCTTTGACGACGTAGGAGACCGTGTTGGTTGGCTCGTCGAAGAACGCGGTCACGTCCGGATTTGCTGAAAGGTCAACGGCGTGAGGAATATTGGTCATGGATCGCTCCTTTGAGCCTTTTCGCAATTCAGGATGCGCGGCGCGCGCCATCTGCTGTCGATTGTCTATTGGCGTACCACCGGGCGGCGATCATGCCGGCCAGCATGGCCGCTACAAAGGCGTAGGTTTCAAGGCCGCCGAACCCAAGCCCGGCCAGCGCGGGCCCGGGGCAATAGCCGCCCAGACCCCAGCCGATGCCGAAGAGGCTCGCCCCGAGCAAGAGAGAGGGATCGATGTCGCGACGGGTCGGCAGGGTAAAGCGCGGCTCGAACATCGGCTGCCCGCGCCGCAATACGGTTCGATAGCCGATGGCTGTGACGGCCACCGCGCCCAGCATCACGAAGGCCAAACTCGGGTCCCAGGCACCGGCGATGTCGAGAAATCCGATCACCTTCGCCGGATTGATCATTCCAGATATCGAGAGTCCGGCGCCGAAGAGGAGACCGGCGGCGAGACCGCCGAGGAGACGTTTCATGGTTAACCTCCAACAATGAGGTGGCGGACGATGAACGTGGTCGCTATCCCAGCCGTCATGAAGACCGCCGTCGCGATGATGGATCGCGTTGAGAGCCGGGCGATCCCGCATACGCCGTGGCCGCTTGTGCAACCGTTTCCGAGGATCGTGCCAAATCCCACGAGAAGTCCTGCCGCAATCGTCATCGACATCGGCGCGACAAAGGCAATGTCCGGACGGCTGCCCGTCAGCAGAACCAGAGCCAATGGGGCAATCACTATTCCCGCCACGAACGCGATGCGCCAGCCACGGTCAGGCACCGAACCGGAGAATGAGAGCAGGCCCGCGGTGATGCCGCTGATGCCCGCAATGCGCCCATTCAGCAGCATGAGGACCACGGCTGAGAGGCCGATCAGTGCGCCGCCAAATAGCGATGCGAGAGGCGTGAAGTTTTCCATTGTCGCTCCTGACCGAAATCTATTTGCAGTAGGTCTCGTACAAAAAACCGATCAGCGACTTAAGGTCCGCGCGTGCGAGGCTGTAAAAAATCGTCTGACCATCGCGGCGCGTTTTCACCATCTTGTCTTTGCGTAGCAATGCAAGCTGTTGGGAAACCGCCGCCTCCCGCATCTTCAGTTCCGCGGCAAGTACGCCAACGGACTTCTCCTGTTCCACAAGCTGGCACAGGATCAAAAGGCGCTTTGGGTGGGAGAGGATCTTCAGCAATCCGCTGACGTCCTCGGCCTGTTTCTTCATTTTCACAATATTCATACCTTCAAATATATGAAGATATATGGCGTCTGGCAAGGGCCCCGACTCCGCCTTCTATGCGCGGAGCGCGAGTCGGGCCTGTTTTCTTGGCGCTACTCGGGCTTCGTCGGGGCGGCCGATTCAGTGCCCGTAGGGCCTGAACCGTCGAGCTTGTCGGCCCGCGCGAAGGCGAGCGTGACGCTGCCGATGACGATACCCCAGCGGCGGACCACCGCGCGATTGAGGAGCACGCCGTCCGGCTGCAGGAACATCCAGTCGTCGAAGCTTACCTTCCAGGTGCCGTCGTCGACCTTGAGGTTCATGTC
>CANJEU010000026.1 GCA_947473445.1 Fidelibacterota bacterium
GGCAGCTCGACCGCATCGTCCATTAATTCGACACCCACGAGCGCGCAGCCCTTGGGCAGCATCAGATCGCCCACGGTGGGGAATGCGTAGAAGGGAAGGTTACGGAGCGTGTCGGACGTGTCGGCGAGCGTACCTTCCGCGCGCTTATAAGTTGCCGCGACCGTGAACACGAAGCTTGCGTCGAAGGCATGCGCCGAACGGAAAAGATTGCCGACGTTGAAAGGCTTATTAATGCCTTCAACGCCGATCCCGAAATAACCGCGCATCAGATGATCTAAGCTGCTTTTACGCTGGGGGCGATCTTGAAGTCCGGTCCCGTCTTGGCGCGGATCTCATCGATGGTCACGCCGGGCGCTACATCGACGAGCGTCAGACCCGGACGACCGACGTCGAAGACGCACAGATCGGTGACGATCATATGAACGACGCCCTTGCCGGTGAGCGGCAGGGTGCATTCCTTGAGGATCTTTTTCTCGTCGCCCTTGGCGACATGTTCCATGAGCACAATGACGCGCGGCACGCCGGCCACGAGATCCATGGCGCCGCCCATGCCTTTGACCATCTTGCCCGGGATCATCCAGTTGGCGAGGTCGCCGCTGTCGGTGACCTGCAGCGCGCCAAGGATCGAGAGGTTGATGTGGCCGCCGCGGATCATGGCGAACGAGGTGGCGCTGTCGAAGAAGCTGGTGGTCGGAAGCTTGGTGATGGTTTGCTTGCCGGCGTTGATGAGGTCCGCGTCCTCGTCACCCTCAAGCGGGAATGGGCCCATACCGAGCATACCGTTTTCGCTTTGCAGCTGAATCGACATGCCGGGCGGCACGTGATTGGCCACGAGCGTCGGAATGCCGATGCCGAGGTTGACGTAGAAACCGTCCTGCAGTTCCTGGGCCGCTCTCGCGGCCATTTGGTCTCTGTCCCAAGCCATCTTCGATCCCCTATTCGGCGGCCGCGCGCTTGCGCACGGTCCGTTGTTCGATGCGTTTGGTGACGTCCTTCGCATGGATCATGCGCTGGACGAAGATCCCGGGCGTGTGGATGTTGTCGGCATCGAGCGCGCCTTGCGGCACCATTTCCTCGACCTCGGCGACCGTGACTTTCGCCGCCGTCGCCATCATCGGATTGAAATTGCGCGCGGTCATTCTGTAGACGAGGTTGCCCTCCGGGTCGGCCTGCCAGGCGTGGATGATGGCAAGGTCGGCGAAGAGGCCGCGTTCCATCACGTAATGGCGGCCGTCGAATTCGCGGGTTTCCTTGCCTTCGGCGACCTTGGTGCCGTAGCCGGTGGCGGTGAAGAAGGCCGGAATGCCCGCGCCGCCGGCGCGGATTCGCTCGGCCAATGTGCCTTGCGGGTTGAATTCGATTTCCAACTCGCCGGCCAGGTACTGTTTGGCGAAGGTGGCGTTCTCGCCGACGTAGGAGCTGATCATCTTTTTGATCTGGCGGGTGGTGAGCAACATCCCGAGGCCGACATCGTCGATGCCGGCGTTATTGGAGATGATGGTGAGGCCCTTCACGCCGGACTCGCGGATGGCGCCGATGAGCACTTCGGGGATCCCGCAGAGGCCAAAGCCGCCGGACATAATGGTCATATCGTCGCGGAGCAGACCGGCAAGCGCGGTCTTGGCGTCGGCATGGAGCTTATTTACGGCCAATGGGGCCTCCTTGGTCTTGGCGACAGTCCAACTGTTCTATTGACCACTCTAATACCCGGCTTTCAAAAGCGGTGGTAAGCCTCTTTTTCACGCGGCGCGGTACGGCGCGACTGCCATGCACCAAACGTATGGCTTGGCAGGGCCGCGATGGGCTAGGACTGGCACTGAACTGAAACCCCGCCAGCTTTTGAGCCGCTTCGCCATGGCCCACCTCCAGACCGACAATATGCGCGGCGCCCTCTGGATGCTGGCGAGCTCGGTGTGTTTTGCCAGCAGCGGCATGGCCGTTAAGACCATCGGCGCGGAATTGCCGGTGCCGGTGGTGGCGCTGGGCCGGGTGGTGTTCGGCCTAATTTTCATCCTGCCCATTCTGGTCCGGCACGGACCGAGGATCTTCTACACCAAGCAGCCGGGCTGGCACTTGTTACGTCTGGCGGGCTCGACCGGAAGCATTCTGTTCGGCTTTTACGCGCTGACCCACCTGCCCTATGCGACCGCGGTGTCGCTGTCGTTCACGCGGCCGTTCTTCATCATCCTGATCGCCATGATCTTCCTGGGCGAAATCGTGCGCTGGCGGCGCGGTATCGCAACCCTCATGGGATTCGTCGGCGTCGTCATCATGCTGGGGCCGACCGATATTGGATTCACCCTGCCTGCATTATCGGCGCTTGCCGCCGCCGCCTCGGTGTCCATCGCGCTTTCGGTGATCCGCCGGCATGCCGCGACAGAGGGTCATGCCTTCATGTCGTGGTTCTTTGTCGGGTCGGTGATCCTGCTGGCCCCGGTTGCCGCGTACTATTGGGAAACCCCGCAGGGCATTCAGTGGGCGTATCTGGTCTTCATCGGCATTGTCGCAAGCGCTGGGCAATACTGCCTGATTCGCTCGCTGATGATCGCCGAGGCCACGGTGGTCTCGCCCATCGACTACTGCCAGATCATCATCGCCGCCATTGCCGGCTATTACATCTTCGGCGAAGAGGTCACGATCTGGACCGGGATCGGGACGGTCGTGATCGTGCTGGCGACCCTTTATATCCTGTTCCGCGAAGCGCGCCTGAAACCCGTGCCGGAAGCGACCCCGGCCATCAAGGAATAAAGTCAGGCGCCGCCGAGATCGCGGGCGGCGAGATCGATATAGCTGGCAAGCGTTGCGTCGCGTTCGGAAAGGCCGTTGCAATCGTGCGTGGCGAGCGTGATGTCGACACGGCCATAGACGTTGAACCACTCGGGGTGATGGTCCATCCTTTCAGCCTTCAGCGCGACGCGGGTCATGAAAGCAAAGGCCGTATTAAAATCCTTGAACTTCAACGAGCGCGTCATGGCATCGCGGCCGGCCACGTCACGCCATCTTGGGTGCGCCGCCATGATCTCGGCGCGCCGCGCCGCTGTGACCTTTAACACCATGAGTTCCTTCCTATGAACAAAGCCGAAATCTCACCCCCGAGCCTGGCCGACATCGATGCGCTGGCGCGCGAGGCTTTGAACCTGCTACCGCCCGACCTCAAGAAGTTTACCGAAGGTGTGATCGTGCAGGTGGAAGAATTTCCAGACGACGACGTCTGCGCTGAAATGGAACTGGAAACGCCTTTCGACATCCTGGGTCTTTATCAAGGGGTGTCGCTGGCGGAAAAGCAGATCGAGGCGTCGGGCGGCACGCCCGATTTGGTGTTCCTCTACCGCCGTCCCATTCTCGATTATTGGTGCGAAACCGGTGAAGACCTTGCGCATGTAGTCCGGCACGTCCTGATCCACGAGATCGGCCATCACTTCGGCTATTCGGACGACGAGATGGAAACCCTCGACACCATCGCAGAAGCCGAAGGCGATTGACCCCAGGCCTTAGCCGTCAAGACGCGTGACGGTGACTTTAACGTCGGGCGTATGCGTGCCGCCGCCGACGATGACGCCCCGCAGCGGCGTGACGTCGGAGAAGTCCCGGCCGTAGGCCACAGCAATATGTTCGTCCGTCACGGCGAGCGCATTGGTTGGGTCGAAGTCCATCCAGCCGAGTTCAGGACCGCACCATACCGACACCCAGGCATGGGTTGCATCGGCGCCGACGAGGGCGGGGGTTTGCTCGCCGTCGCGATGCGGCGCATAGGTTTTCAGATAGCCCGATACATAGCGCACCGGGATCTTGAGCGCGCGCAAGCCTGCGATCATGGCGTGGGCGAAGTCTTGGCAGACGCCGCGACGTCCCTCAAGGATTTCGGGCACGGTCGTCGCGATGGTGGTCGCGCCCGGCGCATAGGTGAATTCGGATTTGAAGAGACGCGCAAGTTTGAGCGCCGCTTCCGCCACGGGCGCGCCCGGCGTGAACGCCTGCAGCGCAAATTCCATCGCCGCGTCGTCCAGGATCACATGTGGCGAGGGATAAATGAACTCGGCGACGTCAGGATAGTCGTCTTCGAGCATCGCCTCGCGCAGCGTCTCCCAGGCGGGCCCCGCGTTAAGCGTTCCGCGCGGGACGTCGATTTCCACCACACTGCGCTGAATTACGGTCAGCGCGTCGTGGCTGTGTTCGATGGCGATATGCTGCATGTTGTTGCCGAAATGATCGATGAACGCCACCGTCCACGCGGGGATCGGCGTGACTTCGATCTCGTGCTCGAGCAACTTTTGATGAGGCGCATTCACCGGCGATAGCCGCGCCTCGTGAAGGCCTAGCTCGACCGTAGTGGCGTAGTGGTATGTGGTCTCGTGGCTAATGCTATAGCGCTTCATGACGCCGCCCGGCTTTCGTTGCGTCCGGAGAAGACGGTGACGATTGTTTGCGGCGCGTTGACGTGGGTGAAGTAGTTGCGGCTGAGCGCATCGGACAACAGGCCCAGATCGACGCGGCAGGCGCGCGCGCCGTCGGTAAGCTCCGTGAGGCGGTCGCTGGCTTGAGCTTCCGCAAACGGCGCCGGCGCGCGCAGCGCGGCAAGATGGCGATCGATCAGCTCGCGTTCCTTGGCGAGCGGGTCGTGGCTGATGAGGCCATCGAGTTCGTTGCGCAGCGCCTCAAGCTGGTAGAGCAGCGAGCGCGGGTTGGGTCCGTCGGTCATAATCACGTCGAGCGCCGGCAAAGTGTAGGAATCCATCGGGAAGCGGCGGCGATGAGTGATGATGGAATCGCAAAGCTCGAGACTGATGCGCACGCTGAGTTCAATGCGTTCGGGTCGGTCGCCAAAGAGACCTTCGATATAGGAACAGATCGCCATGGCGCGCTCGATGCGCCGGCCGATTTCGAGGAAGCGCCAGCCCATGCCGCGCGTCATATTTTCGGCGACAAGGCCACTGAGAGTGGCCATGTTCAGCACCGCGGTGTCGAGATTGCCCAGCGCCTGATCGAAGTCCGTTTCGCCGGGCTGCAGGGCGCGGCTAAATCCGCTGACCACCCGCCACATGTCCTGCGATAATCGGTCTCGCAAGGCGATGCCCAGCTGGCGCAGACTGGTGCGGTACTCTTCGACAACGCCGCGCGGCCCGAGCGCCTTGGTGATCCCTGTAACGAATGCGGAGCTGTCGACGGGCGCAAGGGCTTGCGCCTCGTCCAGCCATTCGGTGGCCTCAAGCAGACGCGCGAGCCGTTGAAGTTCCATCACGTCACGCGGCCCGGGCGTGCCCCGTGTCAAACGCGCCGTCACGGCGCGGAATTGGCGCAGGCCCGAATCGATACGCTCCATATACCGGCCGAACCAATAGAGATTGTCCGCAGCCCGGCTGCCGACCGCGTCGGCGACACGGTGCAATTTCCGCAGTTCAACGAGGCCGCCGCCCGCGCTGGCCTCGCCCGCGGTGTCTTCCTTGAGGATCCAGACGTCCTTCACGAGGCCGCCTTGACGAAACACGGGCCGTTGGTCGCCGCCGCGGTCGGCGATGCGCGCAACACCGCCCGGCAGCGTCCGCCACGTGTCGCCGACCGAAATCGCGCAGGTGCGTAGAACAACCGGCCGCGGCTCTAGGCCTTTGTCGCCAAAGACAGGGGTACGGCTGTGATGCACGCGTTCGACCGCGACAAATTCGCTGGGGGTTGCCGTGAGGCGGGTGAGGAATTCGGTTTTGTCATCCGCCGACATCGTTGCCGGATCGATCAAGGGTGCGTCGGAGGAGAACGAAGGCTGGAAGACGAATTTATCGGGCGTGCTGAGCGCTTCGCGCAGCGGCATGTCCTGCCCGCACCACCAGGTTGTTACAGCAGGCAGCTTCAGTTCCTCGTCGAGCAGGCGGCGTGCAATGGCGGGCAGAAACGGGGCGAACGCCGGCGTCTCGATGACGGCAGAGCCCGGAAGATTGAGGATTACGACATTGCCCGAGCGCGCCGCAGCGATGAGGCCGGCGACGCCAAGGGCGGAATCCGCACGCAGCTCGAGGGGATCGCAATATTCGCCGTCGACGCGCCGGTAAATCACGTGCACGCGCGCAAGACCGTTCAGAGTCTTGAGATAGACCATGCCTTCGCGCACGGTGAGGTCGGAGCCCTGCGCAAGATTTATGCCAAGCTCGGCCGAGAGCAAGACGTGCTCGGGATAGAACCGGCTATGCGGACCGGGCGTCAGCAGGACGATACCCGGAGATTCGTCAAACGCCGCGCCGATGGACTGCAGGCTCGACTGCCAGACATCGATGGTGGGCTGGAGGCGATGGACGGCGGTATTGCGGAAAGCTTCGGGGAAGCTGCGCGCGATGACCGCGCGGTGACGCAAGGCGTAACCGATGCCGCCGGGAGCTTGCGTGCGATCGGCCAGGACGCGCCAGGATCCCGCGGGCGTGCGCACGAGATCGCCCGCGTAAAAATGCAAGGGCGGGGCGTTGCGCGACGTCACAAAGCGCAGGGCGCGCAGAAAACCCGGATTGTTGAAGACGAGATACGGCGGCAGAAGTTTTTCGTGGATGAGTTTCTGCGGGCCGTAAATATCGGCGAGCACAAGATTGAGCAGACGGGCGCGCTGCACGACGCCCTCCGAAAGGTTGCGCCATTCCGCTTCGGGAAGGATCAAGGGAAGCAGATCCATCGACCAAATGGGTTGATTGGCGTCGCCGTTCTCGGGCAGGAATTGATCGGCCGCCGCAAGGTGCGCCGCGGCGCGGGCCTGCTTCTCGCGCACGATCTCGGCCGGCATGCCCCAAAGCGTCGCGGTAATCTCGCGCCAATGCGGGCGGATGGACTTCTTGCCCGAGACCATTTCGTCGTAGGCCGCGGGCTCGGAGACGGCGGGACCGGCAGGAGGGGTGAGGCTGTCGGGTCCGCTCATGCGTCGACAGTGGAGTGATCGAGCAGGCGCAGATCGAGGCAAACGGGATGTTCGCCGGCTAGACGGCCCGGCGACGGCGTGAAGGCCCCGCCCGTATGACCGAACGGGAAGAAGCGCGAACGGCGGCGCGTTTCGGCCTCATTGGCGTTGACCGGAACGCTTTCGAAGTTGCGCCCGCCCGGATGGCTGACGTGATAAGTGCAGCCGCCGACCGAGCGTCCGCTGGCGGTGTCGTAAATCTCGAAGCGCAGCGGCGTATTGACCGGCATCGTCGGATGCAACGCGCGCGCAGGTTGCCACGCCCGGTACCGGATGCCGGCGACATATTCGCTTTTCATGCCCGTATTGCGTAGCGGCACACTATGCCCATTACACAGCACTAAATATCGCTCCGGCGTCAGACCACGCAGTCTGAGCTGGAGGCGCTCCAAAGAACTGTCGACGGCGCGCGATGTTCCCCCCGGAGCGGAATCTTCTCCGAGCACGTGCCACGGCTCAAGCGCTTGGCGCACCTCGAGCTCGATGCCCCGGTAGCCTGTCGTGCCGATGAGCGGGAAGCGGAACTCAAAGTGGGCGCGGAACCATTGCGGATCAAAGGCATAACCGCCGCGCGCCAGTTCCTCGAGCACATCGGAAAAATCATTCCAGCAGAAGTAGGGCAGGAGGAATTCGTCGTGCAGACGCGTGCCGTAGCGCGCAAGCGGCTGCGTGTACGGTTTTTCAAGGAAGTGGGCCACAAGGCCGCGCAGGAGGAGCTGCTGGGCCAGGCTCATGCGCGCATGAGGGGGCATTTCGAAGGCGCGCAACTCCAGGAGGCCGAGACGGCCCGTGGCGCTGTCGGGCGAATAGAGTTTGTCGATGCAAAATTCGGTGCGGTGGGTGTTGCCAGTCACGTCCACAAGGATGTCGCGGAAGATGCGGTCGGCGAGCCACGGCGGCGTGGTCTTGGCGTCCCCGAGGGCCTTGAACGCCAGTTCGAGCTCGTAGGTCGAATCGTCGCGCGCCTCGTCCACGCGTGGGTGCTGGCTGGTGGGACCGATGAAGAGACCCGAGAAGAGATAAGAGAGCGAGGGATGATTGTGCCAAAACCCGAGCAGGCTTTTCAGGAGATCGGGCCGGCGCAGCATCGGCGAGTCCGCGGGCGTCGCGCCGCCAAGGACGATGTGATTGCCCCCGCCGGTGCCGACGTGCCGGCCATCGAGCATGAACTTCTCGGCGATCAGGCGCGTCGCGCGCGCTTCCTCGTAGACGGCCGTCGTTGAAGCAACGAGGTCATCCCAGGATTCCGAGGGGTGGATATTCACTTCGATCACGCCGGGATCGGGCGTGACCGAGAAGGTCTTGAGCCGCGGATCGCGCGGCGGCAGATAACCTTCGAGCATCACCGGCTGTTTTAATTTCGCGGCCGTATCTTCGATGGCCGCGACAAGATCGAGGTAATGTTCGGCGCGTTCGGCCGGCGGCATGAACACCTGCAAGATTCCATCGCGCGGCTCGACGCACAGCGCGGTGCGGACCACGGAAGGATCGGAGACACCCGCAGGCGGGACCGGCGCGACGAGGGGTTGTGCAACCGGCGGCGGGGGCGCGGCCGCTGGCGCCGCGGTGGTGACCGCCGGCTGCGGCTGAGGCTTTGTTTTTGGTTTGGCTTGGACTTGCGATGCCGCGCGCGCTGGCAGCGGCGGCAGTTCCTCCATGGGATCGGGCGGCGTCACCTGGACGTGATCTTCCGGCTTGGCCCACGGCAGGGAATCAAGCGGCAGCCTGTAGCCCATGGGCGAATCGCCGGGCAGAAGGAACATATGCTTCTGCCGAAGCACCCACGGACCGCTGCGCCAGGTCTGAGCCGCGCCCTCTTTGGTGCGTGCGATGGGCAGCGCGTATCCTTTGATCTTGTCGAGCCCGGTTTCGAACAGAGCAGCGAGCCGCGCGCGTTCGAGCGGGTCGCTGAGTTTATTTTGCAGCGGATCGACGTTCACCGGCAGGCGGCGTTCGCGCCACAGATAATACCAAGTGTCTTCGTACCCCGGGATGACGTAGGCCGGATCGAGGCTAAGGCGCACCGCGAGGGCCTGCGCAAAGCTGCGCGCCGTCTCGGCAGTGACCGCTTCACTTTTGCTTTCATCGGACGCAAGCAAGGCGCGATCGCACCAGACGGGGGCGGCGTCCTTGCGCCAGATGCAAGTGAGCGCCCAGCGCGGCAATTGCTCGCCCGGATACCATTTGCCCTGGCCGTAATGAAGCATGCAGCCCGGCGCGAAGCGATCGGCCAGACGGCGGATCAGCGTTCCGGCGTATTTGCGTTTCGTCGGTCCGAGGGCGGCGGTGTTCCATTCGGCGCCGTCGGGATCGTCGGCGGCCACGAAGGTCGGCTCGCCCCCCATGGTGAGGCGCGCATCCCGCGCGGTGAGATCACCATCGATGCGCGCGCCGAGGGCCTGGAGCTTTTCCCACGCCGCATCGTTATACGGCCAGGTGACGCGGGGCGCTTCAGGCAGACGGGTGACCGACATCTCGAAGCCGAACTCGGTTTCGACCGGCTCGAGAAGCCCACTGATGGGCGCGGCGCTTTGCGGCTGCGGCGAACAGGCGAGCGGAATATGACCTTCGCCCGTGAGCAGACCCGAGGTGGGATCGAGACCGACCCAGCCGGCGCCGGGAAGATAGACCTCGCACCAGGCGTGCAAGTCGGTGAAGTCCTTCAGCGTGCCTTCGGGTCCATCCAGCGGCTTTTGATCGGCGACCAGTTGGATGAGGTAACCCGAGACAAAGCGTGCGGCTAAGCCGAGGTGACGGAGGATGTGGACCAGGAGCCATCCGGTGTCGCGGCACGATCCCTTGGCAAGGCGCAAGGTATCGTCGGGTGTTTGAACGCCCGGTTCCATGCGCACGACATAGGCGATGTCCTGCTGGAGTTTTTGGTTGAGCGCGACGAGCACTTCGATGGTGCGGCCCGGGGCGGGACGAACACTGTCGATATATTTTTTGAGCAGCGGGCCCGGCGGGGCCAGTTTGCGGAACGGGGCGAGTTCCTCGTCGAGGACGTGATCGTAGGCGAAGGGAAAATTCTCGGCCTGCGGTTCGATGAAGAAGTCGAACGGGTTGATCACCGCCATATCTGCGATGAGATCGACCGTGACGGAAAAGGCGCCGACCTTCTCGGGGAATACCGCGCGGGCCAGATAGTTGCCTTGCGGGTCCTGCTGCCAGTTGAGGAAGTGGCTCGCGGGCTCGATCTTCAGGGAATAGCTGAGAATCGGCGTGCGACAGTGGGGCGCGGGCCGCAGTCTGATGACCTGCGGATCGAGCGAAATCGGGCGCGCGTAGCTATAGGTCGTCTGATGACGGAGAGCGACGTGAATGCTCACGCAAGATCTTTCCTGGCAGGGAAGGCCGGTGGGCGCGCTCCCTCGCCGCAGCCTTCGAATGAAGCGTTAAACTATCGGCCAGTTTCTTCAGGCGTTCAAGGATAACCGGGGCACACCTGCGAGTTTGGCCGTTGCGGATCAGGTGAGTGCGGCGAGCAAGCCCTTGACGTAGGCCGGCACGATCCGGCTTGCCGGACCGTAGTGACTTTCCTGGAAGTGGGAGGCCCCCGAAGACGGTTCGAGATTGAGTTCGACCGTATGCGCATCGCCATTCCGGCGGATGGCCGCCACGAAACCGGCGGCGGGATACACGTTGCCCGACGTACCGATGGAGATGAAAAGATCGCAAGCCGCCAGCGCCCGGCCAATGCGCTCCATCTCGAGCGGCATTTCGCCGAACCAGACGACATGGGGCCGCATGCCGCCCGGCGCGTTGCAGGCCCGGCAGAGATCGGCCGTGGACATGTCGCCGGACCAATCGACGACGTGCTCACAGAAATTGCAGCGCGCCTTGGAGTGAAGGCCATGCATGTGCAGAAGGTTCTTCGATCCGGCTTGTTCGTGCAAGGTGTCGACGTTTTGGGTAACGATCAGCACCTCGCCCGGCCAAGCGGCTTCCAGTTCGGCCAGTGCGCCATGGGCGGGGTTGGGCGCCACGGTGCGGGTGCGATTGAAGGCGCGGCGCATATTATAGAAGGCGTGCACACGATCGGGGTCGCGCGCGAAGGCTTCGGGGGTCGCCACATCCTCGATGCGCACCTTTGACCAGATGCCGTCCGCATCGCGGAATGTATCCAGACCCGATTCCTTCGAGATGCCCGCGCCGGTGAGAATGACGATAAGTCCATCGCGCGGCGGTCGTACCGCCGGGATGAGTGCGTCCGGGATCTGATCATCAGCGCTTTGCGACATGATCCCTCGCCCTTACCATGGCCGTGAAAAGGGAGCGAGACAGAATGAAACGCATCTTATTCGTGTGCACGGGAAACATCTGCCGCTCCTCGACGGCCGAAGGCGTCTTGCGGCATTACATCCAAGCCGCCGGCCTGGGCGATGTGGTCGAGATCGCTTCGGCGGGCACGCATGGCTATCATATCGGCGAGCCGCCCGATCCGCGCACCGTTGCCCACGCCAAGCGCCGCGGCTTTGATCTCTCGGCCCAACGCGCGCGCAAAGTCCGGGCGGAAGATTTTCACACCTACGACCTGATCCTGGCCATGGACCGCGGCCACTTCGCTCATCTTGAATCGTTGCGGCCCACGAACGCGCGCGCCGACGTGCAAATGTATCTGGAATACCATCCGGCGCGCGCACATACCGATGTGCCCGATCCTTATTACGGCGGTGCGGAAGGGTTCGAAGAGGTGCTGGACCTGGTCGAACAGGCCAGCAAAACGCTTCTCCAAAAGATTTCCGCCGGACTCAAAAGATGATGACACTGCCTGCGCGCGTTGGCGCCGCGCTGGGCGTTGAGGTTGTGCGCGAACAGGAACTGACGGGCGGGTGCATTTCCGACGTACGGCGCCTGACGCTGGCGGATGGGCGCGACATTGTCGCCAAGTCCGGTCAGGGCCTCGCACTGGAAGCTTTCATGCTTGGCTATCTGGCGACTCATTCGCGA
>CANJEU010000027.1 GCA_947473445.1 Fidelibacterota bacterium
CAGGAAGTGACGCTGCACGGTCGCGACCTTCCAGCGGGCGTCGGCGCCCATGCCGTAAGCATCGCCGTATTTCTGATCGTCGTTATAGGAGTAGAGGCCCTTGCCCTTATAGGCCCACTGCGAGGTGCCATCGTTGCGCGCGATGATCGAGAAATCGCCGATGGGGAAGCCGATGGCCGGCGCGGGCAGCGGCGACCAGCCGACGGAGGCGAGTTTACCTTCGTCCTTGGCGTTGCCTTCGAACACATAGAGCGTGTGGCGGCGATGATCGACAAGACCGAGGGCCGAGGACTCCAGCACCTCTTCGATCTGCACGCCGTTCGGCACCGCGCCATACTGCTCGCGCGAGGGGATCATCAGCGCCGGCGTCCAATTTTCCGGCATCGGTTTGTCTTTACCGGCGGCGCGGCTGCCCGAGCCGCGGATTCCGCCGCCGACCATTTTGCCCGCACCGTCCATACGGCGGGCGCCAAAGCGCGCGGCGCTGTTGCCGGCGATTGAACCCGGGTCGACGTCTTCAACATAGGTATAAAGTGGACGGCCCTGCAGTGCCCATTGTTTGGCGCCGTCATCGCGCGTGATGATCGACCAGTCCCCGAACGCAGCCACACCGGCCAGCGGCGCAACCGGCTTGAACTTCTCGGTGCAGGCGGCGGTGCAGTTGGACTTGCCGGGCGCATCGAGTTTGTGGGTGTAGATCGTCAGACCGCGCGCGTCGGTGTAGGCCACTTCATCGCGGATCACGACCGAGGCCGTTTCCTTGCCGAGATCCCATCCCTGTCCGCGGCCAAGGGCCTGGAGCGTGATCCCCGGCGGCGTGCTTTGCACGGCAGCCTTCGGCGCACCTTTGTCGGCGGCGTAGGCCCCGAAACTCAGGGCGACCGCAGCAGCGGCGGTCAGGCTCATGGCCTTCAAATTCTTCGGGTTCATAACCGTCTCTCCCTCATCCCTCGGTTAGGCCAAAATCTCAGTCACAGGCTTGGACGTCTGATTCGACAGTGCACCCCAGGTTCCCATGGGCACACCAAAGCCCTGCATCACGGTAAGGCCGACGCGCGTAGCCGGATCGCCGGCGAACGGCAAATGCTGGCCCGTTTTGAAGCGGCCGCCCGCGTTGCCGACGGTGATCACAGGCAGATTATCCATGGTGTGCGTGCGGGCATAACCATGGTCGGTCTGCCAGAGGATCAACGTTCGATCCATCACGCTGCCGGCGCCTTCTTTTTGCTGTTCGAGCGTGTGAACGAAATCGGCGAAGACCTGGTTGGCCCACAGGATGAACCAGGTCACTTCTTTCTGATAGCCGAGCTTCTCGTCGATCGGCTCTTCGTGCGTATAACCGTGCCACTGATTGGTAGAGCCCGGCTTGCGTGACCCTTGGGTGTTCATGAGCACGTTGAAGACCCGCGTCTGACCGCAGGCGGCGGCATGGGCGAGCAGCGACGAGAATACTTTCGTATTTGCAGAAACCTGTTCGACTTCCTCGCCGGGCTCGATCTCCTTCGCCGCGCCCGGCGTACTGCACGCGGGCAACGGTGCTGGCTTTTCAAGCTTCATCGCCAACTGGTTTTCAATCTGGCGCACCGAAGTGAAGTATTCGTCCAGACGCGCGCGGTCGCTAGCGCCCAACTGCTTCATGATCTCGTGGCGCTGCTCGGCCACGGCTGAAAGTACGCTTTGCTTGGCCATGACTTTTGGATCGGGCTTGAACTCGCTTGCGTTGGGGTCCTGGAAGTCTGGTCCAAAAATCCGCTTGTAGAGCGATTCCGGCGAGACTTCCGATGGGTTGGTCCCCGCGCCCGCACGCTTGGAATAACTTTGACGGCTGCCGGTGAGCGAGACTTCGATCGAACGGAAGCGCGTGCCCTTGCCGATCGTATCGGCGATGACGCTGTCAACCGACGGTCCGCTTTCGCGGCCCGTGGGAATTCCACCGAGCGTTGCGATCTGCGCGCCGGTGCGGTGCGTTTCAACCGGACGGCCGTCGAGGAAATAGTTCGCTCCGCTGACGAGGTTCATGCGATGGCGGAACGGATCGAACGCTTTGAGCTCGATGTTGTTCGTGAAGCCGGCGCCGATCTTTTCGGGAACCCAGCGGCCCGGATTGAAGCCAAGGTATTGGAACCACGTGCCGAAGACGGTCGGCAGCGCCTGACCGGTAACGGCCAGCGCCGTCCCGTTCGCATTCAGGAAAGTATCCAAAAACGGAAGCCCGACCGTGACGGCGGCGCCGCCGAGTGTGCCCTTGAGTATGTTTCGCCGGCTCGTGAGGTTCGTCATCTTCAATCTCCTGCGCTATTGCGCGGATGCTGTTTGCACCGCTTCGATCGGCGCGGTGCGGTAAAACTCGGGGCTGGTCGCAATCGTCTTCATCAAGTCGGGCACAACGTAGCCGCGCGCGGCAAAGTCGGCCTTGAGCTTGGCGATCCATGGTGTTTCGCCGCGCGCCGGCTTGCGGCCGAGCGCATAGGCACTCAAGCGATCAACAAGACACGACGTCGCCGCCGGGCTACTTTTCAGCGCTTGGCCCAATTCATAGGGGTTAGAGAACGTCTTGCCGTCGAGCGTCCCGCTCGCGTCGATTTTTTCGCCGTTCTCTTCCGTGCGGTAGGCCCCTGCGCCATCGAAGTTCTCAAGCGCCAGGCCCATTGGGTCGGTGATCTTATGGCACCCTGCGCACACCGGATTCTGAACGTGCGCCGAAAGCCGCTCACGCGCGGTCTTATGGATGGTGGTGTCGTTCACCAGCGTGAAATCGACATTGGCTGGAGGCGCGGGCACCTTCTGGCACAGGAGCACTTCACGAATGGCCTTCCCGCGCGTCGTCGCCGAGCTGCGATTGGCGGGCGAATGGAGCGCAGCAAAGCTCGCGTGCGTCAGAATGCCTCCGCGCGGGTCGCTTGCGTCGAACTCATAGGACTGCCACGGATCGACCGCGCCGTTCGGGCGATCGTTGACCACCGGCACGCGGTAGATCGCCCCGAGCGCCGGCGTCAGGAATGTCTTCTTGGTCACGAAGATGTCGCGATAGTCGCCGCGGTTGGTGACCAGAAGGTCGACCAACGTACGCATGGTCTGTTCCTGAGCATCGCGCGCTTCCTGGCGGCTGAACATCGGATAGATGAGATTGTCTTTCCGCAGCGATTCGAAGTCGTCGAAGTGGAACATGTCGGCGAAGAAGGCACGCACGCCCGCTTCGACGCGCGGGCTGGCCATCATGCGCGTAACTTGGTTCTCAAGGCCCTTGGCGGTGTTGAGGTCGCCCTTCTGCGCCGCATTCAGCAGCTGGAGATCCGGGCCGGCATTCCAGAGGAAGAAGCTGAGCTGACTGGCTTTCGAATACGCGTCGAGTTCAAGCTGCCCCTTCACCTTGATCGTGGACGGTGCGCGGAACAGGAACTGCGGCGAAGACAGCATCGCCGACAAGCTCATCGCGAGGCCTTCATGGAAGTTGCCGACTTTGGTGGCGGCCACATTCGCGGCGGAGACATAAGCGGTGACTTCCGCGTTAGTCATCGGGCGGCGGAACATGAGCCGGCCGACATTCGTCAGAAACATTTTCGCGCAGGCATCGTCCGGCGCGTTTTCGGCGGCGGGCTTGCATGGGATCATCATCGCGCGGTTCTTGGGATTGAGCACGACCTGCGCGGCAATGGTGTCGGCCATGGTGTCGTATTGTTCCATGCCCGCGGGCGTAACGCCGACGCTGGCCGACCCGATCGCGAGCAGCCCCTCGATCCGCATATCAGGTTCGAAACGGCCCCCGAGGTCGATCGTCGGACCAAAAATGTCCGTGACGGTTGCGCGATACTGCGCGGGCGTCAGACGCGGCGCGGCTGCGACGGCCGGAACAAAGTCAGCGGCGGCACTTACCGTGCCCGTGGGCGCGCTGGCCTTCGCGGCGGGCGCCGTATCGCTCGCCGGCGCGCAACCGGCAAGAAGTCCTATCACGCAACTTGTCGTGAGGGCCTTGAACAAAGAACGCTTGGTCGCTTGCATCGCAATCATACCCATCATCTGGCTTGGCTATTTCACTTCGGCGCTCTGGTAGCGCAGCTGCGGCGCATCCACGACGAAGGCGGGCACCGCGGTGATGCGGTAGGCCGTCGAGATCGACATATTCTGCTTGGTCACGGGATCGGGATCGGCGTCGGCGGTCTTCTTCATCGCCCAATAAAGGCCGGGACGATCGCCGACGATGCCGTTATGCGAGAATGCAAAATAGATTTCCGTCCACGGCTGATAACCGCCGAGCAAACCATCGAGTGTATCGCCCTTAAGCATGCGCAGACGTAGATGCGTGTTCTTCAGATTGAGAACCGGCGAGCTTAATGCATTCCAAAGTATGCTTAGCGGCTTGTGCTCGGAGATGGTGATCTGCCCGTCCTTAATCTCGCCCTTGAATTCATTATGCGAGCGCGGATCGGGATCGACGCGGTACGTCATGAAGTGACGGGGTGAGCCGTCGCCGTTGGATTTCAGATACTCGAGCGCGCGGGTGAGACGGACCGTAACGGGGCCATCCTTATCGATGTCCTCACCTGAAATGGTGATCAGCCACGCCGGCTGTGAATCCTTCAACTGAACCCAAATCCACTCGCCATAGGCCGACGGCGCATCCCAGCTGCCGCGGAAGTTCTGATTGCAACCGATGGCGCGAGAGAGTTGATTGTCGACACCCTTCTCGCCGGTCTGCGGATCGACGAAGGCGACTTCGTTGTCCTTGCCGTCGAGATTGAAACCGTAGCCGACCTTCGATGTGATCTGCTTGAGACCGGGATCCTTCGTCGCTTCAGGATGCGTGTACGCGTTGACCTGCTGGCCATCGATGACTGCACGAGCGTTGATGATCGCTTCGATGCGCTGTTCGCCGTCGCCGCCCTTGGCCCACTCGGCCATCATCGCTTTCACTTCGTCGGGCTTGTAGCCGAGGTTCTCGAGGATGACCGCGTTCTGGCCGGCCTGGTCATCGGGGTTCACGCCGCCCGGACAATCGCCTTCACGCGAGTTTAGCTGCTGCGAAAAATAGCTGACGACATAGCTGCGCGATTCAAGCGCCTGGGCCACACCAGCCGGCCCTGCAAGGGCGATCCCAGCGACGCCTGCACTCAACAGCCAACGCATAGTTCTGGCTTTCAAGAACGTTCCTCCAACAAACACACGCGCCGCCCTTCCCCCTGGCCGAGCCAAGGGGCGCGCTGCCGCGCCTCCACTGTCATTATATGGAGTGTACCACCACTGCCCGTCGATCATATTTCATATTTGCAACAAGGCCTTGGCGGCTGTGAAGCGCCCGCTTTTATGCTGCATCGCATAAAGAGAGGGGCCCGACGGGGCCCCTCGTATTTCTATCTCAATTTATATAATAAATTCATAAGCTTATGAGGTTTTTTTCGCCGTTACTTTGGCCGACTTGCCCGAAAGGTCCATGGCACCGTCCATGGAGCTTCCCGTCACCTTCCCGCTGAAGCGTAAGGGAGCGGTTGCGCCGGGGACCGTCGCGGCGAAGGTGATGTTGTCGCCGGACAGGACGGGGGACTCGATCGGGACCTGTTTGCCGCTCGGCAGCGTCAGCGTTCCTTCTGCCATCTGATACTGCTGTTTGAGGTCGGCCTTATAGGTCTCGTTGCCCACCTGCCAGGTCCAGCTGCCGGCCACTTTGGCCGGGACAATCCAGAGATAGATATTCCGCGAGTCGACCACTTCATGTTTATCGGGCTGCCAGTCGCCCATGGTGAAGGCATGGCTGACGACGCGCGACCCGGGCTTCATTTCGTCAAGGATCTTGGGGCGGAGCTTCAGGTTCACTTCCGGCAGCAAGTACATGGTCAAAACCGAGGCTTCGCGGAAGTCCATCGCGAACAGATCGCCGCGGTGGAAGGTGACGCGGTCGGTGACGCCGGCCTTCTTCGCGTTCTCATTGGCTTCGGCGATCCGCACCGGATCGAGATCGACGCCAACGCCCTTTTTCACTTTAAGATCGCGCGCGGCGGTGACGACGATGCGGCCGTCGCCCGAACCAAGATCGTAGTGCACATCGCTCGCTGTGACGCTGCCAAGCTTCAGCATGCGATCGACCAGCTCCTGGGGCGTGGGTACATACGGCACGTCGAGTTCGACTCCGCCCTCACCTGTGTACTTCGTCGCCGCGACGGCGCTGAAGGTCATGAACACCGCGGCAATTCCGAGCAGGCCGATACTTTTATGCATCTTCATGGGCGTGATCCTTCTGGAAAGCGTTAGATCGGGGGCGGCGGGGCTTGCACGGCGCCGGCAGGGAGCTTCGAACGGCGCGCGAGGAAAAGCACTGGAAGTCCGAGTGCCAGAACCACGACGCCGGCGAGCGCGCCGGAGCCCGTGAAAGCAAGACTATTATAGAGCATGTAGGCGCCGGTAAGGCAGAACAGGGCGGGTGTAACAGGGTAGAGCGGGACCTTGAACGGACGGGGCGCATTGGGGTCGCGCATGCGCAGGACAAACAACGAAACGCCTGTCAGGAAAAAGAAAACCCAGAAAACCGGCTGCAGGAAATCAACCACCGTCTGCAGGCCCGAGCGCGCGAAGGCGCCGTAGGCAACGATCAAAAGTGCGATACCGCCCTGAAACAGCACCCCGCGCGTCGGCACGCCGCGCACTTCATCCCAGCGCGCGAGGAACCGGAACAACGGAAAATCGTTGCCGAGCGCGAAGGCGCTCCGGGCGCCGGTGAACAGGGTGATGTGCGTATTGTCGAGCACAAGGATCAGGACGATGAAGGTGATGACGACCGCGCCGACTTCGCCGAAGGCCGCGCGCATCACGTCGGCGGCAATGGTTTTCGACGCCGCCATGCCTTCAGGCCCAAGCACGCTGAGGTAGGCGAAATTCACCGCGACGTAGAGCGCGGTGATGACGGCGATACCGATGAGCAGTGCGCGCACCATGTTGCGCTGTGGGTTTTGCACTTCCGCCGAGATGTAGGCCGCTTCGTTCCATCCACCGAACGTCAGCAGTACCAGCAGCATGGCCGTGCCGATGCTGGCCGCCGACAGCGTGGCCGGCGCTTCACTGACCGCGACATGCGCCTCAGCGCCGAAGAGACCCGCGAAGATTAGAACCCCCAGACCGCATAATGTCGCGATAAACATGAGCTTTTGGAAGGTCGCGGTCTGGCGGATGCCAGTGAGGTTCAGGCCCGTGAGCACGACGATGGTCAGCGCGGCATAGAGGGCCGAGCTATACGTCCCAAGCGGTAGAATCTGCGTTGCGTAATCGCCGAAGATATAGGCGAACAGCGCAATCGATCCGCTTTGGATGACGGTCAAACGCGCCCATGCGAACATGAACCCGACGTGCGGGCCATAGGCGCGGCTGAGGAAATGATATTCCCCGCCCGCGGAGGGATAAGCCGTCGCAAGTTCGGCATAACAAAGCGCGCCGATAATCGAGACTAAACCGCCGGCGATCCACACCATGATGATCGCGTCTGACTGGCCGAGCACGCCCGCGACGATGGCGGGAAAACTGAAGATGCCGGTGCCTACGACCAGGCCAACGATGATCGCGACGCAATCGGTCAGCGAGAGGACTCTGCTTGGTGCATTATTCATGGGATTGACGCAGGCCAAAGCCGGGCCGGCGGGTGTGACTCCCTTCCCTTAAGGTCCGAGCGGACAAACGCGAATTTCCTAAGTACAACAGCCCTTTAGTGCGCTCAAGCGAAACACGGTTCTGTAACACGTTCTGTTGCGCTGCACGCGCCCGAGCCGTTCAGAGTGGTCGATAAGATGTCAGAGGCACACGTTCGAATCCTGGTCGATGCCGACGCCTGTCCGGTGAAGGACGAAGTCGTACGCGTGGCCGAACGCCATCGGCTTTGCGTTATTCTCGTGAGCAACGCGTGGATGCGCGGCCCGGAACATATGCTTGTCCAGCGGATCGTGGTTGCGAGCGGTCCTGATGCCGCCGACGATAAGATCGCCGAAGAAACCGCACCCCTCGATATCGTAATCACGAACGATATTCCCCTGGCCGCGCGTTGCATCGAAAAAGGCGCGCGCGTGCTGCGGCCCAATGGCAAACCGCTCGATCAAAATTCCATCAGCATGGCTCTCGCGATGCGTGATTTGACCGCGCATTTGCGCGAAACAGGCGAGATCACCGGCGGGCCATCGGCCTTCACGCCGCGCGACAGATCGCGTTTCCTCGATGCGCTCGAAACCGCCGTACAGGCCCAGAAACGCCGTACGTAAAGGCCCTTACATTGACATCGCGGGGCTGAACGCCTATATACCCGTCGTCTGCTTGAAGCAGGCAACATCTCGCGATACGCGCGCAGGTGCACCGGCCCTCCAAGAATAACGTGAATATTGGGCCGCAAGAGAAGTCCCCCAAGGGGTTCTTCTGCACCGTCTCTTGAGACGTTTCCAATACCCTCCCGTCGGTTGCGTGCCCAGGGACTTAAATCCTAACGGGGTAACCGCAAACTGTTTTGCGCCGCTTACATGCGGCTGCATGACCTTTGCCTATTTGAAAGAGACCCTATGACTCTGTTTTCCGACCTCGGTTTGATCGAGCCGCTTTATCGCGCCGTCGCCGCCGAAGGCTACACCTCTCCCACCCCGATCCAGGATAAAGCGATCCCGCGCCTGCTCGCCGGCCATGACGTTCTGGGCATCGCCCAGACCGGCACCGGCAAGACCGCCGCGTTCGCCCTGCCGATCCTGCAGCATCTCGTGAAGGTCAATAAGCGCCCCGCGCCGAAAAGCGCCCGCGCCGTCATCCTGACCCCGACGCGTGAACTCGCGCTGCAGATCGCCGATGGTTTTGCGACCTACGGTAAGTTTGTCGGCATCAAGCGCACCGTCATCCACGGCGGTGTCAGCGAAAAGCCGCAGATCGCGGCGACCGCGAACGGCACCGACGTGCTGATCGCAACGCCGGGTCGTCTGCTCGACCTTATGAACCAGCGCCGCATCGACCTTTCGAGCCTTGAGATCTTCGTGCTCGACGAAGCCGACCGCATGCTCGACATGGGCTTTATCCGCGACGTGCAGAAGATCGTGCGCACGCTGCCCAAGGAGCGCCAGACGCTTTTGTTCTCGGCCACCATGCCCGACGCCGTCTCGAGCCTTGCCAAGAGCTTGCTGCGCACGCAGCACGAACGCATCGAAGTCACGCCGCCGTCGACGACGGTGGAACGCATCGCGCAGAAGGTCATGTTTGTCTCGCGCGAGAACAAGCGTCACCTGCTAGCCGATCTGCTGAAGGACGGCGCCATCTTGCGCGCCATCGTCTTCACCCGCACCAAACACTGCGCCAACCGCGTCGCCGAACAACTCCAGAAGGGCGGCATATCGGCCGATGCCATCCACGGCAATAAGTCGCAGAACGCGCGCCAACGCAGCCTGTCCTCGTTCAAGGCCGGCGAAACCCGCATCCTGGTCGCCACCGACATCGCCGCCCGCGGCATCGACGTTGACGGCGTCTCGCACGTCATCAATTTCGAAATGCCCGTCGAGCCGGAAAGCTATGTGCACCGCATCGGCCGCACCGCGCGCGCCGGTAACGAGGGCATCGCGATCTCGTTCTGCGATCGCGAAGAAATGAGCGCCCTGCGCGCGATCGAACGTTCGATCCGCCAGCCGGTGCCCGTTGATGAAAAGCACGCCTATCATGCAGCGCCTGGCGCGCGCAGTACGCAGCCCGAAGGCGAACGTGAAGAAAGCCGCGGCAATACCAATCACCGTGGCCGCAATCACAACGGCCCGAAGAAGCCGGGCGGCGGTGGCGGCAGACCGCGCCGGAGCGGTGGTGGCGGTGGCGGTGGCCGCGATGGCGGCGGCCGCGATGGTGGCCGTCCGTGGGAAAACCGCTCGCGCGCCGCTTAAGCTGACTTTTTAATCCGACTCTGACTGGGGCGCCCTCATACGGCGCCCCAGTTTTTTTCTAAGTCGACAACAACAGGGCCACGCCTCCCAGTCCGCCGTCCGTACAAATGCTGACGATGGCGAAGCTGCCCGGCGGAAAGCCGGCCAGCTCCTTCACCGTCTGACTTAATATTCGCGCGCCTGTTGCGCCGAAGGGGTGACCCAGCGCGACACTTCCCCCGTTCGGATTGAGGCGGGCCCAAGGAAACGCGCCGAGCTCGGCCGCAACGCCCGCGCGCGCGCTCAACCACGTCTTATCTTCCATGGCCGCCACATGGCACAGCACCTGTGCCGAGAAGGCCTCATGAATCTCCCACAGCGCAACGGCGTCGTAGCGCATGCCATGGCGCGCGAGCAGGCGCGGGATGGCGATTGCGGGCGCCATCAATAGTCCATCGCGCAAGATATCAACCGCGGCGAGTTCCCAATCGACAAGCCGCACACGTGGCGTGTGGTCAGGTATGCGCGCGAGACCCGTATCATTCGCCAGCCAGATGCCGGCCGCGCCATCGGTCAGCGGCGAAGAGTTGCCCGCGGTAAGCGTCCCATGGCCGCTTTCAGTATCGAAAGTGGGTCTGAGTCTCGCGAGCTTTTCGAGGGATGTATCAGCGCGCGGCAGCAGGTCCTTGCTCACCTCATCTATAGGGATCACGAGATCGTCGAAGAAACCCTCCTGCCAGGCCGCAACCGCGCGCTGATGGCTTTCCAGCGCCAGCGCGTCCTGACGTTCGCGCGCAATGCCCCAGCGCTTGGCCATGATCTCGGTGCCCTCGCCCATGGAAAGCCCCGTCGTGCGATTGGTGATGCTGGGAATATGCAGACGCACATCCTTGAGCGGCAGCGCGCCAAGCATCTCGGCCCGCTGTCCGACAGACTTTGCCTGAAAGAACCGACGCAACCAGATTGAGAAGCCTTGATTGATGCCGATCTGAATGCCGCTCATGCTTTCCGATCCGCCGACGAGCGCGAGCGAAGACGCGCCCATTCGCACACGGTCGGCCGCGGCGAAGACCCCGACCATGCTGGTGGCGCAGGCCATGATGGCGGTGAACGCAGGAATCTCATCGCCGACACCGGCGTCGAGCGTGACTTCGCGGGCGATATTGCTCCACCGCAGGCTCGGCGCGACCGTGCCCAGACCAGAAGATCGGGACGATCGGGTCCTTTCAACTGCCCGCACATGGCGCGCACGACCGGCACGGACAACCCAATCGCATCATGTTTGGCCAGCGGCCCATCCACCTTCGCGAACGGTGTCCGCAGCCCCGCCGCCAGCCAGAGAGATGACATTTTCATGACGCTATCCCTCGTTAGTCCCCTTAGATACCGCTAAGTCTAACTCAGAATATTGAGGTTCACGGTAGAGGGAAATCGATCCGGCGCGGCGTCGCACACGCGCGAATAGCCCCTTAACAAAACGGCAATTGAATTCTTTAGGTATCAATGATTAGATTTCGAGGTCGGCGCACCTGGGGAGGCAGCGGCGTCTTTAACCTGAATGGCCGCTGCCGTGACGGACGATCCTCCTCCTTCGCATGCTGAAACCGCCGCCGCCAACTATGCCTTCGCGCGGGCGATGGCGATCGGACTTAACGCACTTCTTGTCGGTCTGGTCGCAACAGGTATCTTCGCCGTCGGCTTGATCTGGCTGCAGCGCAACTCCGGAATTGAACTCGAGCGACGCCAGTATCTCGGCGTTCTTGTCTTCCTTTTGGTCTTGAGCACCCTGTGCGCCTATCTCGTTTTCGATTTCGCGCAGTCGAAGAAGGAAGCCTTGATTCGCAAGCGCCGCGCGGTCGCTAAACCATCGGGACAAAAAACATCAAACAAGCCGCCAGGCGATGACTGGGGTGCAGTCCTTGAAGCGCGCTTGAGGAAATACGAGCCGCTGTTCGCCGACGGTGAGGAAAACGAGCCCGCTCCGGCGCCCCGCACCGCGCCCGAACCTTCGCCCGC
>CANJEU010000028.1 GCA_947473445.1 Fidelibacterota bacterium
GGCCTTCCGCAGCCAGACGCCGGTGAGCAGAAGCCCTGCGCCGCCCACGAGCGCGAGCCAATAGGCGAACCAAGGCGCGAGATAGAAGTATCCAAGCACGGTCGCAGCCATGACGATGAGCCCGACCGGCAAATAACGCGGGAACCAGATCACACCGACGAAGGCGTAGACCGCGCCCATGAGCAGCGCCGGAAAGGCGCTGAACTGATTGGTCTCGTGCGGCTGAAGGATGGCGTAGGTCGCCATCCAGAAAGCGATCAGCACCAGCCAGCTCGTGAGCAGGCGGCGGCTGAAGCGTTTGCGCGTGGTCGCCTCCTGTGCGTCCCAGCCAGCGAGTCGCGCGCGGCGGCGCGCGAGGAGGACGCCGCCACCGATTCCGACCGCCCACAAGCTCACCCAGACGACGTTGGCGGAGGGCGGCGAAATGGCGGTCGCCAGGTAACCGACGATCCAAATCGCGCCCCAGAGGAAGAAGTAAGGACTGCCCTGCTCGTAAGCATTCAATGTACAGCTGCGATCTCCGGTTTCCTCAATGTCGCGCAGCGCCGCCGCGGCTTGCTCGGAAGAGATGGTCATGGCGTCTCCAATTAGGATGCACTCTGTAGCGCAGAGTTATGAGGGTCAGAGTACTCTGTCAAGAAGAGTTGTGCGTCGACTTGCGGCCGTCCTTGCCTTGCAAACACGCGGTTGCGCGGGTATAAGCGCGCCTTCCTGGCCAAAAGCGGATGATTATCCACAGGGTCAGCGAATAGGGGTCGGGCATTGCCCGAGTCCACCGGTCCAAGGCTAAAAGGCCAATACTTTCAGGCTTTTAGGGCATGCCTTCGGGCCGGGTCCAATAACCGTCATGCTGATTGAAAGGACGCAAAATGCCCAAGATGAAGACCCAGAGCTCCGCCAAAAAGCGGTTCAAGGTTACCGGTACGGGGAAAGTCATAGCCGGCGCCGCCCATAAGCGTCACCGCCTGATCTCGAAGCCCAAGAAGATGAAGCGCCAGAATCGCCGCACCGTTGTGCTCGCGAAACCGGACGGCATCATCATCAAGAAAAACTTCCTCCCCTACGCCTAACCCCAGCCCCAACGGAGCAGATCAATGTCACGCGTTAAACGGGGCGTCACCAAACACGCCCGCCACAAAAAGGTTCTCGAGCAAACCAAGGGTTTCCGGGGCCGTCACGCCACCAATTACAAGATCGCGAAGAACCGCCTCGAGAAGGCGCTGCGTTATCAGTATCGTGATCGCCGTCTGAAGAAGCGCGATTTCCGCGCGCTTTGGATCCAGCGTATCAACGCCGCCGTGCGTCCGCTCGGTCTGACCTATTCTCGATTTATCAATGGGCTCAAGAAGGCCGGCGTCGAACTCGATCGTAAAGTTCTCGCCGATATGGCCGTGCGTGAGCCCGCATCGATCGAAGCTTTGGTGAAGCAGGCCCAGGCCGCTCTCGGTTAAATTCTAGGTCGAGACGCAGTTCGGCAAAGGGGCGGCCTCACAAGGACGCCCCTTTCCTATTTCTGGCTTGAGAGACTTTCTTCATGACCGACACCATCGAGAAGCTTCGCGGCGAACTCCTGACCGCCGTCAGCGATACGAACGACCTTGCGACCCTTGAAGAGGTGCGCGTCGCCGCCCTTGGCAAGAAGGGCCGCATCACGGCGCTGATGAAGGAACTGGGCGCCATGACGCCCGACGAGCGTAAGGCCGCCGGCCAGCGCCTCAACGTGCTTAAGGACGAGGTTGCCGCGGCGCTCGATACAAGGAAGGTGATGTTCGAGCAGGCCGCGCTCAATGCGCGCCTGGCCAGCGAGAGCATGGACGTCAGCCTGCCGGTCCGCCCCGAGGCGAAAGGTTCGATCCATCCTATCAGCCAGACGATCGCCGAGATCGCCGCCATCTTCGGCGAGATGGGCTTCGAGCTGGCCGAAGGGCCGGACATCGAAGACGATTTCCATAATTTCACGGCGCTGAATTTCCCGCCGGGCCATCCCGCGCGCGAGATGCACGACACGTTCTTCCTGCCGCCTGACGGCGATGGAAACCGTTATCTGCTGCGCACGCATACCTCGCCGGTGCAAATCCGCACCATGATGTCGCAGAAGCCCCCGATCCGCGTGATCATCCCGGGGCGCACCTACCGCTGCGACTACGACATGACGCACACGCCGATGTTCCATCAGGTCGAGCTGCTGGTGATCGACACCGAATCAAGCATGGCGCACTTGCGCGGCTGCCTGCAGGAATTCGTGCGCACCTTCTTCGGCATCGACGATCTGACGACGCGTTTCCGCCCCTCCTTCTTCCCGTTCACCGAACCTTCGGCGGAAATGGATATCGGCTGTTCGCGCCAGGGCGGAGAATTGAAGCTGGGGAACCATGGCGATTGGCTCGAGATTCTCGGCTGCGGCATGGTGCATCCGAACGTGATCAAGGCCTGTGGCCTTGATCCCGACGTCTATCAGGGCTTTGCCGCCGGCATGGGCATTGAGCGCATCGCCATGCTGAAGTACGGCATCCCCGACCTTCGCACCTTCTTCGAATCCGATCTGCGCTGGCTGCGGCATTACGGCTTCGCCGCGCTTGATGTGCCTAGTGTGACCGGAGGTCTCGCCCGATGAGCAAGAATACCAACGTTCCCCCCGCTTACGCGCATCTGCCGCAGTGGGCTTTTGGTCAGACCAAAGAAGAGGCCGACGCGGCGTGCGCGCTGGTGCTCGACGGCAAGAAAACCGCCACGGCCGCGGCGCTGTATCACTTCGAAGAAGAACCGCCGCCCGAGCCGGGCGACAAGGCCGTGATTCTCGACGGATCGAACCGCCCGCGCTGCGTGATCGAATTCACCGATGTCGATGCCACGACGTTCGACGAAGTGGATGCGAAGTTCGCCTTAGCCGAGGGCGAGGCCGACGGCACACTCACGCAATGGCGCAAGCTGCGCAAAGCTTCGTTCACGCGCGAAGGTTATTTCGCCGCCGATATGCTTTTGCTGTGCCAGTACTTCCGCGTCATCGAGCGCCTTGAGTTCCGGAGGATGGCGCCGTGAAGTTCACCCTTTCCTGGCTCAAGGACCATCTTGAGACCACGGCGAGCCTTGCGGAGATCACCACAAAACTCACCGCGGTCGGCCTTGAAGTTGAAAGCGTCGAAGACCCGGGCAAGGGTCTTGAGCAATTCGTCGTCGCGCATGTGGTGGAAGCCAAACAGCATCCCAACGCGGACCGGCTGCGCGTGTGCACCGTCAATAGCGGGGCCGAAACGCTTCAGGTCGTGTGCGGCGCGCCCAATGCGCGCACAGGACTTAAGGTTGTGCTCGCGCGTCCGGGCGCTGTCATCCCCATCTCGGGCGATGTGCTCAAGAAGGGCAAGATCCGCGACGTGGAAAGCCAGGGCATGCTCTGCTCCTACCGCGAACTGAAGCTTGGCGAAGATCATGCCGGCATCATCGAGTTGCCCGAGGACGCGCCCATCGGCGCGCCGGTGACGCAGGTGCTCAAGATCGATCCGGTCATCGAGATCAACCTGACGCCGAACCGGGTCGATGCGCTTGGCGTGTATGGCGTTGCGCGCGATCTGGCGGCGGCCGGCGTCGGCAAACTCAAGCCCCTCCACACCGCGCATGTGCCCGGCCACAAAGAGAGTTCGCGCCGGATCAAGATGGGCCTGCCCGCGGGACAGGAACACAAGTGTCCGCAATTCGTCGGCCGCACCATCCGCGGCGTGAAGAACGGCGAAAGCCCGGCGTGGCTGAAAGATCGCCTGCAGGCCATTGGGCTTCGGCCCGTTTCGGTGCTGGTGGATATCACGCAGTACCTGACCATCGACCTTGGCCGGCCGCTGCACGCCTTCGACGATGCGAAGCTGACCGGCGATATCGGCCCGCGCCTTGCGAAAGCGGGCGAGCAGATCGCCGCGCTGAACGGCAAGACCTACACCCTCGACGAAGGCATGGTTGTCATCGCTGACGAGGCCGCGGCGCTTGGTATCGGCGGCATCATGGGCGGCGAGCCGTCCAGCGTGACCGAAACAACGACCGACGTGTTCCTTGAGTCGGCGCTGTTCGATGCGAAGAACATTGCTGACACCGGACGCAAGTTGCTGATCCATTCCGACGCGCGTTATGCGTTCGAACGCGGCGTTGACGCGGCTTCGGCGCACAACGGCATCGAGATCGCGACCCATATGATTCGCGAATTATGCGGTGGTGAGGCCGCTGACCTGGTCGAAGGCGGAGCGCCTCCGGCCTGGACTCGCACGATCGCCTTCGATCCGGCGCGCGTGAAATCCTTAGGGGGGATCGATCTCGCCGAAGATGAGATGAAAGCGATCCTCTGGCGCCTTGGTTTCACCACCGAGGTTGATGGTGCCGGTGAAGGCAACGCGTGGCAGGTATCGCCGCCGTCCTGGCGCAGCGATGTGGAGGGCTGGCAGGACCTGGTCGAGGAAGTTCTTCGCATTCACGGCTACGACAAGATCCCGGCGATCCCGATGCCGCGGCCGTCGATGCCCAAACAAGTCCTCACCACCGACCAGAAGCGTTGGGAATCGGCGCGCCGGGCGCTGGCCGGGCGGGGCCTGAATGAAACCGTGACCTGGGCGTTCGTCGCCCGCGCGCAGGCCGAACAGTTCCTGGGTGATCTCGCGCTCGTCCCGCTGGCCAATCCCATCAGCGCGGACCTCGACGTCATGCGTCCGTCGCTGATCCCGAATCTCGCGACGGCCGCCGGCAAGAATGCGGCGCGCGGCGCGGGGGATGTGAGCTTGTTCGAAGTCGGCCCGCGGTTTGAAGGCATGAAGCCGGGGCAGCAGACCTTGGTAGCGAGTGCCCTCCGTGCCGGCTATACGACGCCGCGCCACTGGGCCGGCACGCGCCGGCCTGTGGACGCGCTGGACGCCCGGGCCGATGCCCTTGCGGCGCTGGAAGCAGCAGGCGCGGGCATTCCGGGTCTGCAGACGGGTTCGGGCGCCGGCAGCGGCGTTCCGCCCTGGTATCACCCTGGCCGGGCGGGCGTGCTTAAGCTGGGCAATCAGGTGCTGGCCGCCTTCGGTGAGCTCCATCCGGCCGTGCTGACCGCCCTTGATGTCAAAGGTCCCATGGTGGCGTGCGAAGTGTTCCTGGAACGCATCCCCGCGCCCAAGAAGTCGAAGGCCGGCGCGGCGCGTCCCTTGTTACGCGCGTCGCCCTTCCAACCGGTGGAACGCGACTTCGCGTTCGTCGTCGATGCCGCTGTCCCCGCCGAGACGTTGGTGCGGGCGGTACGCGGCGCCGAGCGTGACTTGATCAGCGATGTGGGCTTATTCGATGTTTACGAAGGTCCTCACGTCGGCGAAGGCAAGAAGTCCCTCGCCATTGCTGTGACCTTGCAGCCGAAAGATGCGACACTCACCGACGAGCAAATCGAAGCGGTGAGCAAGAAGATTATCGCGGCGGCCGAGAAAGCTTGTGGCGCGCGGTTGCGCGCCTAATTTCAAATCAAAGTAGTCATGACCGATCTGTCCAAAATCCGTAATTTCTCGATCATCGCCCATATCGATCATGGGAAGTCGACGCTTGCCGACCGGTTGATCCATTTCTGCGGCGGCCTGACCACGCGCGAAATGACCGAGCAGGTTCTCGATAATATGGACATCGAGAAGGAGCGCGGAATCACCATCAAGGCGCAGACCGTGCGCCTGATGTACAAGGCCAAGAACGGCGAGACCTATCAACTGAACCTGGTGGACACGCCAGGCCACGTCGACTTTGCCTACGAAGTCAGTCGCTCGCTTGCGGCGTGCGAAGGATCGATCCTTGTGGTCGACGCGAGCCAAGGCGTGGAAGCGCAGACGCTGGCCAACGTCTATCAGGCCATCAACGCTAACCACGAGATCGTGCCGGTCCTTAATAAGATCGACCTGCCCGCGGCCGAGCCCGAACGCATTCGCCAGCAGATCGAGGACGTGATCGGTATCGACGCGTCCGAGGCCGTGCTGGCGTCGGCCAAAAGCGGCATCGGCATTCAGGACGTTCTTGAGGCCATTGTGACGCGCCTGCCGCCGCCCAAGGGTGACAGGACCAAGCCGCTGACGGCGCTGCTGGTCGATTCTTGGTACGACCCCTACTTGGGTGTCGTGATTCTGGTGCGCGTGAAGGATGGCTTCATCAAGCGCGGCACAAAAATCCAATTCATGTCCACGGGCAGCAGCTATCAGGTCGAACGCGTGGGCGTCTTCACGCCCAAGCGCGAGGAAACCGCGGAATTAAATCCAGGCGAGATCGGCTTTCTGACCGCGAGCATCAAGGCCGTCGCGGACGCCAACGTCGGCGATACGGTGATCGACGAAAGCAATCCCGCGGCCGAGGCGCTGCCAGGATTCAAACCGAGCATTCCAGTCGTGTGGTGCGGCCTGTTCCCGACCGATGCGGCGCAGTTCGAAGTGCTGCGCGAAAGCTTAGGCAAACTGCGCCTCAACGACGCGAGCTTCCATTTTGCGATGGAAAGCTCCGCCGCGCTGGGCTTTGGTTTCCGCTGCGGCTTCCTTGGATTGCTGCACATGGAGATCATCCAGGAGCGCCTGGAGCGCGAGTTCAACCTCGACCTGATTACCACGGCGCCCAGCGTCGTTTACCGCATCCACACGACCGACGGCGATATGCACGAGCTGCACAATCCGGCAGATATGCCCGATGTGACGCGTATCCGCGCCATCGAAGAGCCGTGGGTGAAAGCCACCATCATGGTACCCGACGAGCATCTGGGACCGGTGCTAAAGCTTTGCACGGATCGGCGCGGCGAGCAGATCGACCTGACCTACGTGGGCAATCGCGCGATGGTGGTTTATCACCTGCCGCTGAACGAAATCGTGTTCGACTTCTACGACCGTCTCAAGTCGATCTCGCGCGGCTATGCCAGCTTTGACTACGAAGTGGACGAATATCGCGAGTCCGACCTAGTGAAGGTTGTGATCCTTGTGAACAACGAACTGGTCGATGCCCTGTCGTTCATGGCCCACCGCAGCCAGGCGGAAAATCGCGGCCGCCAGATCTGCGAGCGACTGAAGGATTTGATCCCGCGCCACATGTTCAAGGTTCCGATCCAAGCCGCCATCGGCGGCAAGGTGATCGCGCGCGAAACGATCAACGCGCTGCGTAAGGACGTGACGGCCAAGTGCTACGGGGGCGATGCCTCGCGCAAACGCAAACTTCTCGATAAGCAGAAGGAAGGCAAAAAGCGCATGCGCCAGTTCGGCAGCGTCGATATTCCGCAGAGCGCATTCATCGCCGCGCTAAGAATGAACGACGAGTAAGCGCGCGCTTCACACACACACAATCGTCATCCCGGCGAAAGCCGGGGTCCATCGCTGAGCGGTTCACGATGTCGGTCGCGCGCACCAGGCGCGTCAGCGTTCCGTGATGGTTGGATCCGGCTTTCGCCGGGATAACGTGCGGAGATCAACGCGCTCAATACGCACGCGATTCAGCAAGACGACATTCTGAGTTTTTGGAGACTAAGCCTGCCCGAATATGCGGCGGCGGGCGCGGCGTTTGCGGCAGACGTGGGTAAGTACAAAGCCTGCTATGCCAAGAACGACCCAAGCCGGCAACTGCATCACCCCGGCGCCCACTAATGCGAGCATCTCGACCGATTCGTTGGCGACGTTGAAGGAGGGACTTTGCCCGACCAAAAGTGTCCACAGGTCGACCGTGGCCAGGCTGTCATAGGCGCCCATGCCGAGCGCCATCACAGCCTCCGCCGAGGCCATCAAGATGGCTAAAATCATTAAAATCCAGCCGCTTACGCGTCCGAATACCACTGGAACCCCACACCCAATTTCAGAACTTACCCCGTGGCTGAAACATAACCGATAAGAGGCTTAAATTACAGGGGTTTTCGGCATAGTTTCGACAATGAATAATCAACCTATGGGGGGTAATTACGCTCCATTCCCCAGGCTGTGGATAACGGGGACAATTCTAGGTTTGCCGCTCCCGCCCCACGGGTGGCGTCGGCACGCCTAAAAGTCGTGTCCGATATCGAGTCGGAAGCGAATCGACTATCAGTTGAGCTCGAGTCGGCCGTGGCTTGACCAGCCAGAGGCGCTGTAACAAGTCCGCCTTCGCCCCTTGGGCTTCGGCGTGACAGCCTTGCGTCGCTTGGCGACGAAGGCTGGCGGAGGGAGTGGGATTCGAACCCACGATACCCTTTTGGGGTATACACACTTTCCAGGCGTGCGCCTTCAACCGCTCGGCCATCCCTCCGGCGCGACTCGGGTCGAAAGAAGGCGCAGAACCTAACTGAGCGGGTGAGGCCCCGCAATCCCTTAACCCACGGAATTGGCTCATGATCAAAGGGACATGTTTGTGCGGCGCTGTGCAGTGGAGCTGCGAAGCGATGCCGGACGCGGCCACCGCCTGTAACTGCACCGCCTGCTGCCGCTATGGCACCTTGTGGGCCTATGGCTACGAGGAGGAGGGCATCGACGTGTCAGGCCCGACGCGCGCCTACGTGCGCGGTGAGGCCCTTGAGTTCCACTTCTGCCCCGCCTGTGGCTGTGTGGCCTATTGGAGAGCCCTGAGCGTCGACGACCGCGGCCGCCGGCGCATCGCGGTGAACCTGCGGCTCACCGACCCGAAGCTGGTCGAAGGCGTCGTGATCGATCACTTCGATGGATTAGACAGCTTTGACGATCTGCCGCGCGACGGCCGGTGCGTCAAAGACATGTGGTTTTAGAGCGCGAAGATTGCGCTAGGGAAACATCCCAACCAGGCGCGGCCCCACGAGCTGCGTGACGGCCAGGGGCATTTTCTGCCACACGCGCACCGCCAGATCGAACTTCGGATTGCTCTGGCTGAAGTTGGGCAGTTCGCGCCGCTTCACCAGCATCACCTCGTACGGCAGCGGGCGCATGATGGCGCCCCAGTGCTTCTTGAATTCGGACGGACCGCTGCCGACTTTGCTGCGGCCGAAGTCGAACAGGGTAAAGCCGTTTTGACCGGCCCACATGATCTGCTCGAAATACATGAAGTCGTTGACGTTCATCTTCCAGCAGTCGCGCGACGACGCGGCGTAATAGGTATGCATTTGCCGCTGGTAGAGGAAGTTGAGGCTGGCGGCGACAACCTTGCCGTCCAGCACCACTTCGCGCACGTCCACTTCAGATCCGAAGTTCCCCACGATGGTCTCGAAGAAGCGCTTGGGGAAAACAGGCGTGCCGTGGCGGCGATAGGTTTCCGATAGCAGCGAATAGAAGGCGCCCAGATCCTGCGCCGGGCGCGTGGTGAAATTCTGCTTCAGCGCCTTGCGCACGACGTTACGCGTCTTCTGGGGCAAGGCGGACAGCAATTCGTCGCGCGACGCCGGCGTCACATCGCGGGTGAAGGTGCAGTAGCGATCAACGCTGTCGAAGCCCGCGGCTTGGTCAGTGAAGCTGTTGCGCAGTTCGGCGTACTGGACGCCTTCCTCGTGCGCGAGCGTCGTCATCTCCTGGCACAGAATTTCGTGCGCCGCGTTGTTGCTGGCAAGGATGCCGCCATAGACGCCAAAGGGCGTTGAGACGAGCACTTTGCCCGTCACGAAATTGTCGACGATGAACATCGGCAGGACGCCGACGATTTCGCCGTCCTCGATCGCGACGCGATATTCGGCGCGGTAGCCGAAGATGGAACGGAGCGTGTCGTGCCAGGCCATGAGGTGGAACGGTGTGCCCGACAGATGGGCGCGCACGAAGCGGTCCCAGGCGGGCATGTCGGACTGTTGAAGAGAGCGGCAGGAAATCACGCGACGGGTCCTCGATTAGACGCCAGGGCACGAGGACGTTACGAAATGCAACCGCCGTGCCCGGGGGCTCCGGCGGGGTGAAACCTCCGGTAAGTCCAGTGTGAACGGCGGGCGCGCTCCAAAAGTTTCGACGCGAAGTTGGAAAGGATTCGCCACTTACCAGCCCTGCAATTCGGACGCGAAAAAAAAGGGGCCGTCTATGACGGCCCCTTTTGACTCTCCCCCGCGTGCGAGGTTCAGGTCTTAGTGATGATGGTGGTCTTCCTCTTCGTGCGAATCCATGCCGCCGGCGTAGGGCGAGGGTCCGCCGCCGCCGCCGCCGCCGCCGCCCGAGGGCGCGCGCTTGACCGGCGCATCGGCGATCATGGCTTCAGTGGTGATGAGAAGGGCGGCCACAGAGGCCGCGTCCTGCAGCGCCACGCGCACGACCTTGGTCGGGTCGATAATGCCGGCCTTCACAAGGTCCTTATATTCGCCTTCCTGAGCATCGAAGCCAAAGTTGGTGTCTTTGCCTTCAAGGATCTTCCCGGCGATCACCGAGCCGTCGTAGCCGGCGTTGGTAGCGATCTGACGGACGGGAGCTTCGAGCGCGCGGCGGATGATGTCCACGCCCACACGCTGCTCGTCGTTGTCGACCTTAAGGTTCTTGAGGATGCGCGTGGCATACAGCAGCGCAACGCCGCCACCCGGGACGATGCCTTCGGCGACCGCGGCGCGCGTGGCGTGCAGCGAATCGTCCACGCGATCTTTCTTTTCCTTCACTTCGAGTTCGCTCGATCCGCCGACTTTGATCACCGCGACGCCGCCGGCCATCTTGGCCAGACGTTCCTGCAGCTTCTCTTTGTCGTAATCGGATTCGGTCTCGGCCATCTCGCGCTTGATCTGGTCGCAGCGCGAGGTGATCTCGGCCTTTTTGCCCGAACCGTCGACGATGATGGTGTTGTCCTTGTCGATGCGCACGTGACGGGCGCGGCCGAGCATCTTGATCGTCACGTTCTCGAGCTTGATCCCGACGTCTTCGGAGATGACTTCGCCGCCTGTGAGGGTCGCGATATCCTGCAGCATGGCCTTGCGGCGATCGCCGAAACCCGGCGCCTTGACGGCCGCGATCTTCAACCCGCCGCGCAGCTTGTTCACGACAAGCGCGGCAAGCGCTTCGCCTTCGATTTCTTCGCACACGATGAGCAGCGGCTTATTCGTCTGCACCACAGCTTCGAGAATCGGGATCATCGGCTGCAGGCTGGCGAGCTTCTTCTCGTGGATGAGAATGTAAGGATGATCGAGCTCGACCGTCATCTTGTCGGGATTGGTGATGAAGTACGGCGAGGTGTAGCCGCGATCGAACTGCATGCCTTCGACGACATCGAGTTCGGTTTCGATGCCGCGGGCTTCTTCGACGGTGATGACACCGGCCTGGCCGACGCGTTCCATGGCTTTGGCGATGATTTCGCCGATTTCCTTCTGGCCGTTGGCCGAGATGGTGCCGACCTGGGCGATTTCCTTATTGGTCTTCACAGGCTTGGAGCGCTTCTGCACGTCGGCGATGACGGCCGCGACGGCTTTATCGATTCCGCGCTTGAGATCCATCGGATTGATGCCCGCCGCAACGGCCTTGGCGCCTTCACGCACGATGGCCTGGGCGAGAACGGTCGCGGTGGTGGTGCCGTCGCCGGCGAGGTCGTTCGTACGCGAGGCGACCTCCTTGACCATCTGCGCGCCCATGTTCTCGAACTTGTCCTTAAGGTCGATTTCCTTGGCGACCGTGACGCCGTCCTTTGTGATGCGCGGCGCGCCGAAAGTCTTTTCGAGCACAACGTTGCGGCCCTTGGGACCGAGTGTGACCTTTACGGCGTTCGCCAGGATGTCCACACCACGCAGCATGCGCTCGCGGGCGTCAGCGGAAAATTTTACGTCTTTCGCAGCCATCTTCTTTCACTCCAATGTTTCGTGCGTGCCTTCACGCGAGGTCTCTTTGCGATGAGATCGTCTTGTGAGCTTTGATGAGCGCCTAGCGTCCCAAATCCCCCCGCAGCTGCGGGCGAGGTAGGGCGCGCTCAAAAGTCCGGCAAGTCCC
>CANJEU010000029.1 GCA_947473445.1 Fidelibacterota bacterium
CAAGACGCTCGACCACCTGATTGATCCATCCGGCCATCTCGGCGGCATCGCCCCCATGCACCCGCCGCGCACGTTCGGCGCGGCGGGTAAGAACACGGCGCAGATGGGCAGCCGTGGTCGCGAACCGCTCGATATAGAAACGCGCGATATTGTCGATCCGGCTTTGGGACATCTTCCGCGGGCCGGCGGGACGCTTGCGCGCAGGGCGTTGTGGTTCCGTCATGGCCGGGGCATCATGACGTCCAACGAACGAGGACTGCAATGAGCGATCGCACGGCGAGCAATGACTTGGGCCGAGTACTCCCTGCCTTCACGGCGCCTTTGCCGCGGAAGATGGGTTCGGTCAATTGGCGCGGGATGTGGGAGCTTTATCTCAAGGAAGTCCGGCGTTTCTGGAAGGTCGTATTCCAGACCGTGGCCGCGCCCGTGATCACCAGTTTGATGTTCCTTCTTGTGATGGTCTTCGCCTTCGGGACGGGCGGCAACGTTCATGGCTATCCCTTTGGCGATTTTTTGGTGCCCGGCCTCGTGATCATGACAATGATCCAGAACGCCTTCGCCAACACATCGTCGTCCATTCTGGTCTCGAAGGTGCAAGGGAACATCGTCGATATTCTGATGCCGCCCTTGAGCGCGCTGGAGCTGACCATCGCCTGGACCCTGGGCGGCATCACGCGCGGTCTTGCCGTTGGCGTCATCTGCGCGGCGGTCATGGCGATCTTTGCCGATCTGCACGTTTACAACGCGGGACTGATCGTGTTCCACGCGGTTGCGGGATGCCTTTTGATGTCGGTGATCGGCATTGTCGCGGCGGTGTGGGCCGAGAAGTTCGACCATATGGCGCTGGTCACGAACTTCATCGTGACGCCGCTGACTTTTCTGTCGGGCACGTTCTACACCATCGACCGGCTGCCAGGCTGGGCGCAGTTCATCGCGCACTACAATCCGTTTTTCTACAACATCGACGGCTTCCGGTATGGCTTCCTGGGCCAGCCTGCGGGCAATCACGTCACGGGTGTTATCGTCATGACGGTATTCAGCCTCGTCGGTCTGCTCGCCACTTATGCCATCATCCGCAGCGGCTATAAGCTGAAGGCGTGATGGCCGCGGGGCGCCTGCGCAATCGTTGACAAGCAGCCGGTTTGGCGTATGAATGAAGGTGAGGGCGGTCTGCGGGCCGCCCCTATTTTTTTCCGTTTTGTGTCGTGACCGAATACTGAAATCGGTCTGGTCTCGCCGCTGAAGGGGGCGATTCATGGCTATTTCCGAAGTGATGCCGGTATTCGCCCGGACCGACATCGTTTTCGAACGCGGCGAAGGCGCTTGGCTTGTCGCAAGCGACGGCCGGCGATTCCTCGACTTCGCCGCCGGCGTGGCTGTGAACAGCCTCGGCCATGCGCATCCGTACCTGGTCGCCGCACTCAAGGCGCAGGCGGACAAGCTCTGGCATTGCTCAAATCTCTACCGCGTCGCCGGCCAGGAAAAGGTGGCCGGCCGGCTGGTCGCCCATTCGTTTGGCGATACCGTCTTCTTCTGCAACTCCGGCGCTGAAGCGATGGAGTGCGCGCTGAAAATCGCGCGGCGCTTTCATCAGGCCCAGGGCGCCAAAGAAAAACACCGGGTCATCACCGCACGGGGCGCCTTCCATGGCCGCACCCTTGCGACGATCTCGGCCGGCGGACAGGAAAAGCACCTCGAGGGTTTCGCGCCCCGGGTCGAAGGGTTCGACCAGGTCGCTTTAGGAAATCTGAATGAAGCGCGCGCCGCCATTACCGAAGAAACCGCCGCCGTGGTGGTCGAGCCAGTGCAAGGCGAGGGCGGCATTATTCCGTGCGATCCGCAATACCTGCGCGGCCTGCGGGCGATGGCCGATGAGTTCGGCCTTCTGTTGATTTTCGACGAGGTACAGACCGGCATGGGGCGCACGGGAAAACTGTTCGCCTACGAATGGTCGGATGTGACGCCCGATATCATGGCGCTCGCGAAAGGCCTCGGCGGGGGATTCCCGGTGGGCGCTTGCGTTGCCACCGAGCGCGCCGCCCAATATATGACCCCCGGCTCCCATGGTTCGACCTTCGGGGGAAATCCCTTGGCCATGGCGGCCGCCGACGCCGTGCTCGATGTGATGTTGGCGCCCGGGTTCCTTGATGGCGTGAATGCGGTTGCGGCGAAGCTGTGGCAGCGCCTTGCGCCAATCGTTGCGAAGTACCCGGCCGTGTTCAGCGAAATGCGCGGCAAGGGTTTGATGATCGGCCTGAAGTGCGCCAAGCCCAACGGCGAGGTTGTCGCACGTCTTATGGCCAACGGCCTTCTTACGGTGGCCGCCGGCGACAATGTGGTGCGGCTTGTGCCGCCCCTCATCATCGGTGATGCGGAGATCGATGCCGCCATCGCCATCATCGACAGGTCAGCCGCGGAGCTCGCGGCGTAGCAACTGGCCCGGGGGGCCCTGATGTCGACATCGCTCAAGCATTTTCTCGATATTCATTTGCTGCCGGCTGACACGCTGCGCGGCATATTGACCAGCGCGGCACGGCTCAAGACCGCCCAAGCCAAGCTCGGTTCGTCGGGCCAGCCGCTCGCGGGAAAGACGCTCGCGATGTTGTTCGAGAAACCTTCCACTCGCACGCGCGTTTCCTTCCAGGTCGGAATGCAGCAATTGGGCGGGCAAGTGGTTGTCTTATCTCCTGACAGTATGCAACTCGGCCGCGGCGAGACCATTGCCGATACCGCGCGCGTCCTGTCCCGCTATGTCGACGTCATTATGCTGCGTACGTCGGGCGCCGACAAACTTGAAGAGCTTGCCCGCCATGCCACAGTGCCGGTCATCAACGGGCTAACCGATGAATCCCATCCGTGTCAGATCATGGCCGACATCATGACCTACGAAGAGCGCAAGGGGCCCATCAAGGATGCGGTGGTGGCGTGGTCGGGCGACGGCAATAACGTCGCCACCAGCTGGATCCATGCCGCGGGTCTGTTTGGCTTCGAATTGCGCCTCGCGTGTCCCGCTTCGTTGCAGCCTTCGTCCAAAGCCTTGGCGTGGGCGCGCGATAAGGGTGCGCGCGTCAGCGTCGGGACCGATCCGGTCGCGGCGGCGCGCGGGGCCGACTGCATCGTGACCGACACGTGGGTGTCCATGGGAGATGCCGCCGGCAGCCGGCACGAAATGCTTGCGCCGTTCCAGGTGAACGAGTCCCTGATGAGCGCGGCGAAACGCGATGCGATCTTCATGCACTGTCTTCCGGCCCATCGCGGCGAGGAAGTCACAGAAAGCGTCTTCGACAGTCCGCAGTCCGTGGTTTGGGACGAAGCAGAAAACCGGCTTCATGCGCAAAAAGGCGTCCTTCTGTGGTGTCTAACCTGACCGCCCGCGACATCGCTCCGGGCGATATCTGCCTTCCTTTCATCATCAACGAGGGGGCCTTTCGCGGCCGTCTCGTGCGTCTCACCGGATCTGTGTCCGAGATTCTGTCGCGTCATAACGAACCCAAGGAAGTCGCCGCGCTTCTCGCCGAAGCGATGGTTGCCGCGGTCGCCCTCGCCGGCGGCCTCAAGTACGACGGTGTGTTCACGCTTCAAGTCCAAGGCGCGGGGCCGATTCATACCCTGGTCGCCGACGTTACAAGCGCCGGGGATCTGCGGGCGTGCGCGAAGTTCGACCCCGAAGCTTTGGCCGCCGAGGTGAACAAGCCGCGTGCGCCTGGATTCAATCGCCAGCTCACGGGCCCGTCCGGTCACCTTGCCTTCACCGTCGATCAGGGTCCCGATACCGAGCGTTATCAGGGCATGGTGGCGCTTTCCGGCGAGAGCCTGGCCGAGTCGATCCACCATTATTTCCGTCAGTCCGAGCAAATCGAGTCCGCCCTCAAAATCGCCGTGGCGCCTCATGCCGATGGTCAGAAATGGACCGCGGGCGCGGTGCTGATCCAGCGCATGCCCGAAGAGGGAGGGCGGCATGTCGACCGCGAAGAAGCCGAGGATGCCTGGCGAACAGCCGTCATCCTGTTGGGCAGCCTCAAGGATTCGGAACTTCTGGACCTGGCGCTCACGCCGGCGCAATTGGTCATGCGCCTTTACGCCACCGTTGGCATGCGTCTCCTGCCCGCGCGGCCCATCCAGGCCAAGTGCCGCTGTTCGCGCGAGCGCAGCGAACGTATTCTTGCCTCATTTCCGGTAGAAGAAGTGAAGTCATACGCGCAGGATGGCGTAGTCCATATGAAGTGCGAGTTCTGCGCGGCGGACTACGCGTTCTCTGAAAGCGAGCTTGCCGAGCTCGCCAGCCAGCAACGTTCCGATGCTTCCGAGGTGAATGAATGAAACGCTTATTCTGGTCGCTTGTCGCCCTTATCACCGTCATGACGGCGGCGCCGGCGACATTGTTTGCGCAGATCGCCCTGTTCCAAGACGTCACACCGATCGCGATCCCCGCGAACGCGATGGTCATCGAGATGCAGAAGCAACCGCCGAAGGATTACCCCCATGTCGGCCATCGCACGCCGATCACCATGGAGCAGGCCGTCAATATGTGGGCCAGCAGCCATTTCCAGATGACCGGTGCCGGCGAGAACACGTTGCGTGTAACCGTGCGGGAAGCCGATATCGTCGAGAAGCTGTTGCCCGTCAAAAAAGGGATCGCCGGATGGTTCCGGAAAGATCAGTCGGCTGAGTATGTCGCTACGCTCGAAATTGTCGTCGCGCTGGTGGACGTGAACGGCCGGCAGCAGGGCAGCGCCGAAGCCAAGACGATGCAATCGACGACCGTTCCCGAAGGAACCACGGAAGCTGAGAAACAAGCTCTGTGGACGGAAATGATGAAGAAGGCGTTCGGCAATCTCGACCGTGAACTGCTCCCGCGCGCGCGCCAGATGCTGGCCAGCGGCGGTTAAGTTCCGCGGTTAGGACCGGCCCACAATCGCCAAGAATTCGCGCCGGGTCATCGGATCGTCGCGGAACGCGCCCAACATCGTCGACGTCACCATCGAAACGCCGGACTTGTTTACGCCTCTGCTGGTCATGCACTGGTGTTCAGCTTCGATGATCACGGCAACACCGCGCGGCTTGAGCACATCGTTGATCGCATTAGCGATCTGGGCAGTCATCTTTTCCTGAATCTGCAAACGCCGCGCGTACGCGGCAACCACCCGCGCGAGCTTTGAGATGCCGACGACGCGTTTGTCGGGAAGATAAGCGACATAGGCTTTGCCGATGATGGGCACCATGTGGTGCTCGCAATGACTATGGAAATCGATGTCCTTCAGGACGACCATTTCATCGTAGCCCTCGGTTTCCTCGAACGTCGTGCGCAGGATCTCTTCGGGATCTTGCGTATAACCTTGGAAGAACTCACCGTAGGATTTCACGACGCGTTCGGGGGTGCGCTGAAGGCCTTCGCGGGTGGGATCGTCCCCCGCCCAGCGGATCAGCGTCCGCACGGCGGCTTCCGCCTCGGCGCGAGAGGGACGAACGGCCTCTGCGCTTACAGCGCTGGGCTCGCTTCCACCTGATTTACGAAGATTGCTCATTCCTGCGTCCTCACATCGTCCTGCAGCCGACGATAGCAAGTCCCTAATTTATCGCCGCGTTATCATAGGGGCTGTCGAGCGAAAAGGCAGGGATTTCTATCTCGAAGCGTTCGCCAGCAGCGGTGGACATCTGGTAGGTGCCCGCCATGATTCCCGAGGGCGTTTCCAGCGGGCAGCCACTGGTGTACTCGAAGGATTCACCGGGTTTGATCACGGGCTGTTCGCCAACCACGCCCGAGCCGCGCACTTCTTGAAGGCGGCCGAGTTTGTCGGTGATCTTCCAGTGCCGGTTCAGCAGTTGGACCGTGTCCTGACCGCGGTTCTGGATATTTACTTTATAGGCCCACACGAAATGGTCCTCATCGGGTGACGACTGTTCCTCAAGATAGAAGGACCGAACCGAAACCGAGATGTCGCGGGTTATTTTCTCGTACATGGCCAAACGACTCTACGTTAATGCGGCGTGACTATACCGCCCGAATTCTAGACTTGCCAAATGCCGATACCACCGCCCCTGATAGCCGGTAAGGCATTTATGCCCTCTGCAATAGTATATCCTACACTATGTAGAGCGGCGCCAGTCGGCACTACATAACTTGTTAATCGGCTCGCGTGCAGATTATAAACTGGGTTTGAGAGGTCCAAACGCCACATGTCCCAATCGTTTGCTGACTACGTGCAGACTTTCTTCGACGCCTTGAAGTCGGTTGCTGTTACCGACGCGGGCGGCGCTGTGATTGATGTCGACGCCGGCATCGCGCGCGTTCACGAAATTATGCGACGCGTCGCCCGCGGTACAGGCAAGGTGATGTTTGTAGGCAATGGCGGATCGGCTGGAATTGCCGGACACCTCGCTATCGATTTTGCAAAGAACGGCGGCGTGCGGGCGGTGACCTTCAACGACGCCTCGTCGCTGACCTGCCTCGGCAACGATCTCGGCTACGACCAGGTCTTTGCCAAGCAAGTTCAGATGCAAGGATTTGCCGGCGATGTGCTCATCGCCATCTCAAGCTCGGGCGGTTCCAAGAATATTTTGAATGCCGCCCATGCTGCGGCGGACATGAACTGCGACGTCATCACATTCAGCGGATTTAAGCCGGACAACGCATTGCGCCGCCTCGGCGCGGTGAATTTCTACGTCGATTCCGGCGTCTACGGTTTCGTCGAAACCGGCCATCAGGCGATCCTGCATGCCATCCTCGACACCGCCATGGGATGGACCACGGCGACAAAGACGATCCAGCCGAGCACGCCTCTCACCTAAAAACGCCTTCGGCCTAGCGCATGCCTTTGCCGCGTCGCGGCATGAGCTGATGGCCCGTCATCAAACTGATGATATGGGCCGTTGTCGCGAGGATCGCGACGAACAGCAAAATCATGATGAGGTTATAGGGCATCAGGCGCGGGCGAAGTGGGTCTATGGGCCGACGCGCGGCCAGAACGCAAAGTGCAAATAGCGCGATCTCTGCAACGAGAACCGCAATCGTGATTTGGAGAGACGTCATCTTTTTCGCTTCGTAAGTCGATGGGGCGCGGGCGAATCTATTTCGCCGGGGTACAGCTGATCAAGGGTGGCTTGGAGGAGGCGGCCGGATCAACGAGGCGTTCATGGGAAAATGCGCAGAACTCCACATCTTTACCTTCCGGGATGGGCTTGGGCATGCACAGGGTCTCTCCCTCCGCCCGATTACCCTTATGCGTATAGGTGAAATAGACGTTCATTTGGCAGGTCTCAGGCTTCTCAAAGGTGCTGAATACGACGAAGCCCCGGGAAGAATACTCGGTGCGGAAAGTCGCGGCATCGGCTTGCGCTGCAGCGAGTAGCGCGAGCGCGCCGGCACCATATAAACAAAGTGATCGCATGCCTACTTCCCTCCGTTCGCCGTCGCCAAGATATCGGCTTCTGTCAGGTCCCGCACGGGGTCGGGGTCGCCGGGCAGTGCCTTCACCAGATTCTGGCCGATCATTCTGGCTAAATTGAATTGCGCGTTGATGTGAGGACCACGGCTGAGCGCACGCCGATACCAGGAAGCGGCAGTTTCCGGGTTTGTTTCCACCCCATATCCCTGCTGGTAAGCATATCCCATCATGAATTCGGCCATGGGAAGCTTTTGCTCCGCTGATCTGCGGAAATAGGGAATCGCCGCCTTCCAGTCTGCCGCGAAGCCGGCTTGGCCGGTTGAGATCATGACCCCCAAAGTATATTGGGATTCTCGGTGTCCCTTCAGCGCAGCCTGTTCATACAGCAGGGCAGCTTGGGTCGCGCTCTTCTCGACTCCGACGCCGTTTGTATAGGCGGTTGCAAGCCAGTGCATGGCGTCGGGTTCATTTTTTGCAGCCGCATCCTTGAGCAGCGCGATCGCCTTCGGGACATCGCTCGGCACGCCATCGCCCCGGCCGTAACGCGCGCCGAGTTCGGCCTGAGCGCGCAGGTCTCCCTTGGCCATGCGCGCTTCCAGCTCAGCGATGGTCAAGTCTTGAAGCGCCGGTGCCTCCTTTTCGACCGAGACGCCGCCTTTATCTGTTGTCGAAGCGAAAGCAGGCAGCGTGGGCGCTAAGATCAAAGCGAGGAGAGAGGGAAATATTTTAAACATGCGGTTTGCCGTGACTAAGGTTTAGAGATTTCCAGCGAACTTTCAGCCTTCGGGGGGCGCGCCCATTCACCTAACTTCGAGCGAAACGCATCGCGGACCTGACGGGCCTGATCCGGCCCGTCGATGATATACGGCGTGATCAGCACGATCAGTTCCGTGCGGTCGATGGATTGAGATCCGCTCTTGAACAGGTTTCCAAGGAACGGAATGTCCTTCAGGTAGGGAATACCGCTGTCGCCTTTGCTGAAGTTCTCCTGAATCATCCCCCCGAGCAGGACGGTCTCGCCATCATTGAGTGATAGTGTCGTTTGGAGCGAGCGGTTGATGATGAGCGGGCTTTGCACACCCGAGAGATTGTTGGCCTGTGCCGAGCTCACCTGCTGAGAAACGGTCAGCTCGACGCGCCGGTTTGAATTAATGACTGGCTCGATGTTCAAGATCACGCCTGTGTCGCGATACTGAATCGACTGAAGGATAGAGGTGTTCCCTGCGACCTGGCCCGAAGCGGTCTCCTGAGCTGTGATAATGGGAACCTGAGTGCCGACGCTGATCGCGGCCGGCTTGCCGCTCGAGGTTACCAGACGCGGACTAGACAACACTTGCAATCGATTGGTGCTGGCCAGCGCGTTGACGCGGGCCAGGAGCTGCGCGCGACTGCGCACCAGACTAAAGAAAAGGCCACCATCGTCCGATTGCACCACCGTCTGGTTCGGACTGGGCGCACGTTCGCTGTCGAAGTCGAAGACGAGACCGAGATTCTCGCTGTCACGCAGCGTGACTTCGGCGATGGTCGCTTCGATCATGACTTCGAGCGGCGCACGATCCATCTGCTGCACAAGGCTGCGGAACTGTGCATATTCTTCCGCCGAGCCGACAAAGATCAATGCGTTGCGCTGTTCGTCGACCATGATGCGCTGTCGGTTGATGGAAGAAGGGCTCGCCATGCCGGTCGCCGCTGCTGCGGTTGGTGTGGCCGTGTTGACTGTCAATGCGCCGCCCTGCCCAACCATGCCTTCCATGACATTGGCGATATCCTTCGCCTGCGCATTGAAAACTTGATGATAGAAAGCGCCTTGATTGCTGACCGTCTGCGAGGGCTGATCAAGCTCAGAGGCCCATTGCAGCACGTGTTGCAAACCCGCTTCGCCCGTGGAAAAAGCAATGATGACGTTCAGCGCTTCAACGGGAATAAGCTTGATCGACGAATTGACTCCGCCGCCAATGCCAATGCTATAGCCTTCGGCTGTGAGAATCTCGACCAGCTGCTGGGCAAGGCGCGGAGCGCTCCAAAACGCCGGGGCGATTTTGAGGCTCTGATGACCGGCCATATAGGGCTGGTCAAGCGTCTCGATGATCTCAACAGCCGAACGCACGTCGTCGTCGCTCCCGAGAAGGAGGAGGCCGTTAGCAGAAGGAAGTGCAATGGCCTGGATGCGATCGCCCATGACGAGATTGAGCCAGATCGTCATGTTCGCCTGCGCAACGCTGTTGAGCGGCTGGAAGTAAAACAGTGGCCGCATATCGGAAGGAACGGATGATGACGTCCGCGAGCGAATAATGCGCGGAATCGGCTTCTTTACATTTGTGGCCTCGACGACGCGGTAGACGTTGTTGGAATAGACGACGCTAATGCCGTAGTTACCCAGCACCTCCGTTACCAACTCGAAAAATTCGTTAGGATTTAGCGGCTCTCCCGTGCGCAGGGTGACCATCACGTCGCGCTGCGTCACCGCATTGTCGATCTCGAACGTCACTTTGAGCATTTCGCCGAACACCGTATTAACAAAAGCCGGCAGGCGGATGCCTTCAAAGTTGATGCTGATGGGTTCGCCCGAAAGGCGTGGCGGTGTGGAGGCCAGGATCGGTTCGGACCTGCTGCGCCCTTCCGGGATTCCCGGTCCTGATTTTGCCTCCAGCTTTGTACGCTGCTGTGAGGGTTGCGAGTTCGCCAGGGTAATGCTCTCGGAAGCGTCGGCGGCCTTGGGAATTCCCAGGGGCTCGGTGATGGGAAGCGGAACTTTAGCGCAGCTTTGAAGGACCAGCAGCGCACCCACCAAGGACAGGCAGGTTACGGTGCGCAGGCTTTGTTGAATCGACTTTTTCATAAGCTCATTTCTTTCCACTTCCGGCGGCGAGATTGTCCGTCTTCGAGACGCCAAACAATTTGAGGACTTTCTCCACGCCATTCTCATCATAAATCAGTTCGCTCGTGTCTATCTTCTTAATCACGGCGCCGTTCGGCAGGGGCTGGCCACTGGCGATCCGCTGGATGCGCTTGCCCTGCTCGAGTTCAATGACCGCGACCCGGGCCTTTCCATCCTGGACGGTTCCAATAAACCGCCACGGGGGCCCTTCGGGCTTCTTCTCGACGACGACCTTTGCCTTTGTCGGATCCTCCGCCCACAGATTGATGCGCGCCAACCCATCGCGCAAAGACCCGGTCCGGTACGGTGCCCACTGCGGAAAAGGCCACTTGTCGGCCGTATCGACGGCCGCCGGGTCCTTCATGGCCTTATAGGTCCCCGCGCTCAGTCCAATGAAGAGCGCAAGGCCCGCGACCGCGAGATGGGCCGTGTAGGGCCGTAAGATCACGAGCCATTGGGCGATTTGTATGCGTAAGCGCTCCACCGTCGATGTCCCTTAACTGCGTTCTGCGGAGCGGTAAAAGGCCGAAACGTCGACCTCAATACGGGCATTTCGGCCCGCGCGGACCAGGAGGCGATCGACGACCACCGCTTTGTCGCCTTCGGCGACATCGGCCAAGAAATGAGCAAGCCCGCGCGCCTCAAACGGCAAAATCAGCTTGGCGGTCATGCGCTGGATGGTTGAAAGGGCATTTTCGGGCTCTCCAGGCTGAGCCTGACGCACCAGGGGTACCCGCCGCACCTGGATTTGAGCGATGGGCTCGAGCTTATGGGGGGTCAGCCGGTCCCGCAGCCAGCGCTCGAAGCTGGCGTCGGCAAGACCGGGTGTTTGTGCGCTCCACAACCGTTCCTCAAGCAGCGACTTGAGGACCTGGCTTTGTTGTTTGCGCTCCTCCCAGCCGCCCGAGGCAATCTGCGCTTCGAGCCGCGCGAGGTCGACTTTCGCCCTCGCATGCTCGCGCTCGAGCCGCCCCGTGAACTGATGCATCCCGATGAGCGCGGAGATCACAAGAATCGCCACCACGCCCGAGATCATAAGCTTCAGGCGTTCGTTGAGCACGATGTCGTGCCCGATCCTGCGTGCGAATTCGTCGCGAGCTCGATCGAACAGCTTCTGCAAGGTTGGGAAAGACGAGCTCATGACGTCGGCCACTGACGAGGTTCCACTTGCATACTGAGTCGCAACTCGCGTTGCTGGTTGCCGACCGTCCCGCTCACGTTCGAAAAGTGATCGTCTTTTTCGAACATCTCGATAAAGAACGGCGCTTCCAACGGGCGATCTGCTTGCACCAGGATTTCCAAGTTGCCGCCATCGAACGACCACTCGCCGACAGAAACTTTGCTGTCGAGCAGCAGCGCCATCACGGTGTTCATCGTCTCGAACTGCGACGGCAGACGATCGAGCGAAAGATAGGCTTCAATGCTTTCCAGGTTCGTGAAG